>CBFCWS010000245.1:0-5506 GCA_965601765.1 uncultured Ilumatobacter sp.
GCGAGCGAGGACCCGCCGGCGCAGACGGGACGGCAGGCCCCCCGGGACCTGCAGGAGCGCAAGGACCGGCCGGCGTCGACGGCGAGCAGGGGCCACCGGGCGCTCCCGGCAGCGACGGTGCCGACGGTCCGCAGGGGCCTGCGGGGCCACCGGGCCCCGTGGGGCCACAGGGACCTCAAGGGCCTCCGGGCCCGGGCGGCGTGGAACCGGAACCACCGGACTACGTGAAGTACATGCGCATCGACGGATTCACCGGACCGGTCACGGAGGTGAAGCAGGGCGGGCTGTTCGAGGTCACGTCGCCGGAGCTGGACTTCGGCAACGGTGCCGTCCTCGAGGCGAGTGGGAGGATCGCGTCCTCACGGGTCACCGCGTCGGTGCTCACGGCCACGTTCGAGCAGGACGACGCCATGATCGACCTCCTCGTCCGTGGCAACGACGGACGCGAGATCCCGACCGCGACGCTCTGGTACTGCGTCGCCGACGAAGAGCGACCGGCCTGCCCCGTCGAGCTCACGATGACCGCCGTCACGGTCTCCTCGGTGGCGATCGCCGGTGATGCATCCCGACGCGTCGACATCGGGTTCTCGTACGAGACCCTGACGATGCGATCCGACCGGATCGACGAGCGCGGCACGATCGTCCCGGGTCGGTCATTCGGCTACGACTTCGTCGACAACCTCGCGGAGGGCTCCGCCGGGACGATTCCGGCGCCGCTCGAGCCGCCGGAGCCGTACGCCTTCAGCATCGCCGACCATGTGGTCGACGCCCCCGCGACATCGTTCGGAAACGCCTTCGACAACGGTGCCGAACCGTCGACCCCACGTACCGGCGACGCGGTGCACGAGCCCCTGGAGGTGACGGCGCCGCTCTCCCCCGCGCTCACCGCGCTCTACGAGGTCGTCATGACGATCGAGCCCACCGAGATCGACGTCGAGCGACGGTGCCCGGCCGAATGCGCCGCGCAGGGCGCCGGCACGGGCCCCGCGGTCGTCACCCGGTTGGCGATCAGCGACGAGGAGGTGACGTTCGCCGCGTCGTACCTCCAGATCAACTGGACGTTCGAGAGCGAGACACGCGGCTGGGACCTGGCTCTCGAGACGCCGATCTGACGGTCGACCCTGAGCGCGGAGTCGGACACACGAGTCGACGAACGGCGGGTATGGTCACCTCGTGGCTGTCGCGCTCACGATCGGAATCGCCGTGTTCGCCGTGGTCTTCCTGTTCCGCCGGTCGGAGTAGCCAACCTCGTCGACACGGCGTGCGACTCCGCACCGCTGGCGATCGTGCAGGGTCCGCGCCGGCGGCGGTACCGTCGACGACATGGCCACCGCGCTCGTGATCGTCGACGTCCAGAACGACTACTTCGCAGGCGGTCGCTTCCCGCTCGCGGGCATGGAGGCCGCCGCCGAGAACGCGGGCCGGGCGCTCGCATCCGCCCGGGACGCCGGGATGGCCGTGTTCCACGTACGTCACGAGATCCCGTCGCCCGGGGCTCCGTTCTTCGAGCCCGGCACCGACGGGGCGGAGATCCACCGGCTCGTCACGCCGGAGGACGGCGAGCCGGTCGTGACCAAGCGCTTCCCCAACAGCTTCCGGTCGACCGACCTCGAGGCGCAGCTACGCGCAGCGGACATCGACGAGGTCGTCGTCGTCGGGGCGCAGAGCAACATGTGCATCGACGCCACCGCCCGTGCCGCCGCCGACCTCGGGTTCGCCGTGACCGTGCTGCACGATGCCTGCGCGGCCAAGGAGCAGCGATTCGACGGGGTCGACATCCCCGCCGAGACCGTGCACCGCACGTTCATGGCAGCCCTGTCGCCGGCCTACGCCACGCTGTCGACGACCTCCGACTTCGTCGACTGACCGGCGCCACGCGTCGCGACGCCGGGCCGGCAGCGCCGGATATTCGACTGACACGACGACGGACGAGGTGTACGATCGACTGCCACAGGGGTGGACACATCGGGGGGTGTGTGAGGTGAACTGGACACTGGCTCGTTCGTTGGAGCGCCTGCGGGATCAGGTGAACCTGTCCGCACCGGACCGCGACAGGAAGAGCGACGGCTCGGTCGGCGACCTGGCCCACAGCGCACGCAGGTCGGACCACAACCCGGACGCGAATGGCATCGTGCGCGCGATCGACATCACCAACGACCCGGTCGGTGGATTCGATTGCGAGACGTTCTCCGAGGAGTTGCGAGCGTCACGAGATCCGAGGATCAAGTACGTGATCTGGAACCGGCGGATGTTCTCGTCGTACAGCAACTCCTCGCGCAGCGCGTGGGAGTGGGGTGCCTACTCGGGTTCGAACAAGCACACCCACCACCTCCACATCAGCATCCAGCCGTCGGCCGACGCGGCATCCGACACCGGCGACTGGGCAGTTCGGGGCAGCGGTGGGTCGAGGCCGCCCGTCGAGGTGCACGACTACCGCGACGGCGACTTCGGCGACCGGCCGAAGGATCTCGACAAGCCGGTGCTCCGACGCGGCTCGGCCAACACCGGTGGCGTCGTCGGGTATCTCCAGGTCGTGTTGAACCGCCACGCCGACGCCGGGCTCGACATCTCCGGCGCCGGCTACGGCTCGTTCGGCCCGAAGACCGAGCAGGCCGTGAAGCGTCTGCAGCAGCGGTTCGACGTGACCGCGGACGGGATCGTCGGCTGGGACGGCCCCGACGGACGCTCGCCCGGATCGCAGGCCACGTGGCCGATCATCGACCGTCTCGCCTCCGACACGTCTGACGACACCGAACCGGCCACCGGTCCCACCGCGGCCGGTACCGACGACGCGACATCCGACGCGACGTCCGAGCCGACCGCCGGGCCGGGTCGGCCGTACGCGATCACCAGCGACGACTCCGACGGGCTGATCGCGATCGTCGGCCGATGCCTCGGCGTGGCGGACGCGCCCTGGCCGGTGCGGCTCGCGATCGCGGAAGCGGTGGCGGCGCACAACGGCGGCACGATCGAGACGACCTGGAAGACCGGCGCCGAACTCCGGTTCCCGTCGACCATCGACGGGGTCCGCACCTACGTCGTGCAGCCGGGAGACGGCTTGATCGCGATCTGCACCGGCCTCGGCCTCGGTCGCTCCGCAGACGTCCAGGACCTGGTCGCCCGCATCAATGCGTGGCAGGGCCCGATCCCGTCCCCCGGCGACACCTGGTACGGCGGACCGCGCTGACGAAACGGATCGCCGGCCGTCCGACCACGATCCGCGGTCGGTCGTCGCTCGCGCGAGCCGGACCCGACCGGCGGGTGGAGTTGCTCCCCGCAGCGTGGTACCTCCGGCTGACGGGCGGCGATCGGCGAGCGGCTATGGTCGCAAACCGGGCGACCACCTGGTCGCACCCGAAGCCTGGAGGGATCAGATGACTGTCAGCAGCAGGTTGGCTCGCTATTCGGTACTGCCCGTCGCCGTCGCCGTGGCGCTCGCGGCGTCCGTCGGCGGCGCCGACGCGAGGAGGGGCGACAACAACGGCAGGGGTGCCGAGCAGTCGCGGGAGGTCGACCTGCAGATCCTGGCGATCAACGATTTCCACGGCAACATCGCCACGTCGTCGAGCGGGTTCGGCGGCACCGGGCGGGCCGACTACCTCTCGACCAACATCGCCATGCGCGAAGCCGAGGCGCCGGGCAACTCGATCATGGTGTCGGCCGGCGACCTGATCGGTGCCTCGCCGCTGATCTCGGCGCTGTTCCACGACGAGCCCACCATCGAGGCGATGAACCTGATCGGGCTCGAGATCAACGGCGTGGGCAACCACGAGTTCGACGAGGGCCCCGAGGAGCTGCTGCGCATGGCGTACGGCGGCAGCCATCCCGTCGACGGCGACCTCGACGGTGACGGCTTCGCCGGCGCCGACTTCGAGTTCCTCGCCGCCAACGTGACCGTCGACGAGACCGACGAGACCCTGTTCGCGCCGTACACCGTGAAGAACTACCAGGGCGTGAAGGTCGCCTTCATCGGGATGACGCTCGAGGGCACCCCGACGATCGTCACGCCGAGCGGCGTCGCCGGCCTCTCGTTCCAGGACGAGGTCGAGACGGTGAACGCCCTGGTGCCGGAGCTCCAGAAGCAGAACATCGAGTCGATCGTCGTCCTCCTCCACGAGGGCGGGTTCTCCGACGGGGGGCCCCAGGACTGCGGGAGCGGGCTGACGGGACCGATCGCCGAGATCACGCCGCAGCTCGACGACGCCGTCGATCTGGTGATCGCCGGACACACCAACGACGAGTTCATCTGCGAGATCGACGGCAAGTGGGTCACGATGGCCGACACCCGCGGTCGGTTGTTCACCGACATCGACGTCAAGCTGAACCGGGTCACCAAGGACATGACCGTCGTGGGGATCGAGAACGTGGCCAACCTGCAGGCCGGCGTCACACCGGATGCCGGGGTGACGGCGCTCATCGACAAGTACCAGACGCTGTCCGACCCGCTCGCCAACCAGGTGATCGGCACGACGACCACCGACGTGCTGCGAGCCGGCAACGCGGCCGGGGAATCCCAGCTGGGCGACGTCATCGCCGACGCGCAGCTCGCCGCGACCGCTCCGGCCGGATTCGGTGAGGCCGTCGTGGCGTTCATGAACCCCGGCGGGATCCGCGCCGACATCCTGTTCGCGCCGAGCGGGCCGGAGGGTCCGGGTGAGTTCACCTACGGCGAGGCGTTCGGCGTGCAGCCGTTCGGGAACAGCCTGGTGACGATGACGCTGACCGGCGCCCAGATCGACGCGTTGCTCGAGCAGCAGTTCGACAACCCGTCGCCAGGCGCCAACCGCATCCTCCAGGTGAGCGAGGGCTTCACCTACACCTGGGACGCCGCCATGCCGGCCGGTTCGCGGGTCGATCCGGCGACGATCACGATCGGCGGCGCACCCATCGATGCGGCGACCGGTTATCGGGTGACGGTCAACAGCTTCCTCGCCGACGGCGGCGACAACTTCGGCGTGCTCGTCGAGGGCACCGACCGGCTCGGTGGCGAGGTCGACCTCGACGCTCTGGTCACCTACTTCGGGAACAACTCGCCCGTGCCGCCGGGGCCGCAGGATCGCATCACGCGGGTCAACTGACTCCACACGCCGGTTCGAACGACCACCGGAAACCCGGAGACCTGGTCGTCGCGACCGATGACGTCGCCGCTGCGGACGGAACGGTCGTCGTCGGCGGTCGCGGCGGCCGCCACCGGCGCCGTCACGCCGATGTCATCGGTGTTGCCGCGTGACCCGACCGCTCGGGGCTCCGGGCGTCGACGCCGGTCAGCCAGCGGTCAGTCGTCGCCGACGGTGCGCCGGCCACCCGGCCAGAGCGGGTTCAGCTGTGCCAACGCCTCGGCCGTCCGCTGCATCTCGGCGATCGTGGAGGTGACGCGGTCGGGCGACTGGCCGACCAACGAGTCGATCTGCTTGCGCAGCGCCTCGGCGGCGTCAGCGGATCGACGGGTCGAGTCGGCGAGGGTCGACTCGTAGAGCGCAGTGATCTGCTCGAGCGATTCCGAGCT
>CBFCWS010000246.1:0-5499 GCA_965601765.1 uncultured Ilumatobacter sp.
GGCGACGAACTGATCGCGTGTGCGACCGGCGACCCGGTCGCTCACCCCTCCTGCCTGTCCACGGCCGGCGAGTGACGAGCCGACCGGGCGTCACGACGTTCGTGACGCCCGGTCGCGGTCCCTACGGGAGCTCGACGTTGCGGCCCTCGCCACCCTCGGGGTAGTCGCCCTCGGTGATCAGGCCCGCGAGACCGCCGGTCGCGCCGTCGGCGACGATGTAGTTGAACAGCGCCTGCTGGTAGCTGACGCCGACGTTGGTGAACGAGGCACCACGGAACGGGTACTGGTCACCTCCCCTGGCGAGGAAGTCCGTGATCGCGATGTTGACGTCCGCGCCGGGGACCACCGCACCGCCGGCGACGATCGGCGTGCCGTCGTCGAGGACCACGTCCTGCACGCGCGTGCCGGGTGTCGCAACGGTCCCGTCGTCGTTGAGGACCTGGGCCGTGCCCGAGCCCGACCACGTCATCGAGAATCCCGCGATCTGCGGGAACCTGCCGGTCCCGCCCGGGGTGTCGCCCGGTTGTGTGCGGGAGATCGCGTTCTCCAGGATCTCCTTGAACTGCTCGCGCGGGATGTCGGGCACGATCGTGACCAGGTTGCTGAACGGCACCATGTCGAAGGTGTCGAGCTCGGTGACGTCCCCGGTCGCACCGGGATCGGCGCCGGCGGCGATGATCGAGTCGTTGCGGATGCCGCCGCCGTTCTGGAGCGCGACGTCGGGTTCGGGCGCTCCGAACCCCGCGGCGAGCTGCGTCGCCTGCCACAGCTGGGAGTCGGCGATCAGGTTGCCCTGGTTGGTCTCCATGCTGCGCACCGAGGAACGGCGCCCGTCCAGCTCGACCTCGGTCTGGGCGATCACGTTGGTCGCGAGCGACGCCACGTACGACGCCACGGGATCGGTGACCTGCGCCTGCATCACCGGGTCGGCGGCGACGCCATCGGCGAAGTCGGTGCTCACGACGCGACGCGGCAGGCTGGCGTCGTCGTCGACACCGACGACATTGCCGTCGCAGTCGAACTCGACGACGAGCTGGCCGACGTACCCGTACCCGCCCGAGGTCGTGACGACGGGAACGTCGTCACCGTCGGCGTTGGTGGCGATGATCGGGTACGTGTCGAACACGTCACCCGGATCCTGGCTCGGGAGCAGCGGATCGCCCGGGCTCGCGAGCAGCTCGTCGCCACCGCCGGCGATCATCACGTCGATGCCGTTGAGCTGACCGGCGAGGGCGACGTCGCCCTCGACGTCCTGGAGGTGCGAGATCAGCACGATCTTGTCGACGTTGCGCTGCTCGAGACGATCGATCTCGGTCTGCACGGCCGGGACGACCTCCTCCACGATGACGTCGCGCGGCGAGGAGATGAACGGCAGGTTCGGGGTGGTCGCCCCGACGATGCCGATGCGCTCACCGCCCTGTTGGACGACCACGCTCTGGAAGATGCGGTCCTGGCCGGTGCGGTTGCCGTTGTCGCGATCGCCGCGACCGCCGCGACCGATGCGGTCGCTGAACAGATCGTCCAGCGCCGCCTCACCGCTGACGTCGAGGTTGGCGCTCACGAAGGGCGGGCTGGACGACTCGACGATGAACCCGGCGAGCAGGTCGGGCCCGAAATCGAACTCGTGGTTGCCGATCGCCAGGGCGTCGTAGCCGAGCAGGTCGACCGCCCGGGCATCGTAGAACGTGCCGTCGTTGAGGCTGGCGCTGAACTCGGGGCTCGCCAGGAAGTTGTCGCCGGACGTGACGAGGATCGCCGGCCGACCCTCGGCAGCAGCCTCCTGCTTGGCCTCGTCGACGAGCGTGGCGAAGCGGGCCACGCCGCCCTCGTCGTCGGTGCCCAGGAGCTCGGATTCGGCGTCGTTGTTGTGGAGGACGGTGAGCTGGAAGCCGTCGCCGCACTTCCCCTCGCCCCCGCCTGCTGCCGAGGTCGCGCCGGCTGCGGCGACGACCGTCGTGGCGGCGACCGCAGCTCCCAGCAACAACCTGCCACGGTGGCGGTGCGTCGATCCTGATCGAGTGTCCATGGGGATCCTTCCCGTGTTCGAGTGGTGCGACGGAAACCGTACACATCGCGGGTGCCGCACCGGGAAGGGAACGGCTCGCTGCGCGGCTACCCGCTCCGGTAGATCGCCTCGTGCCGCTCGAGCGCGGCGATGTCGGCGTCGGCGTAGCCGAGCTCCCGGAGAACGTCCTCGGTGTCCTCGGCGTAGCGCCGCGCCCGCTCGCGGTTCGGTCGGTCGTCGCCGACCCGCCCGGCGATGCCGGGCACCGTCATCGGCATACCGTCGGGTCCCTCGACCTCCCAGATCATCTCGCGCGCCACGAGCTGCACGTCGTCGCGCACCGACGCGATGTCCTGGTGTGCCTCCACCGGGACGCCTCCCTCGCGCTCGAGCACCTCGACGAGCTCCTTGCCGGTCATGCGCCGGGTCTTCTCGTGGATGATCGCCAGCAGCGCGTGGGCGTTGCGCCGCCGACCCTCCGCTGTCTCGAACCGCTCGTCGTCGAGCAGGTCCTCGAGCTCGAGGGCCCGCAGCAGCTTGGCGACCTGGGCCTGCATCACGGCACCCACCACCGGGCGTGAGCCGTCGCTGCAGCGCGACATGAACAGCGTCGGCACGGTGTGGTGCCGGTCCCACTGCTTGCCGTCGACGTGGACCCGCTGGGCGAGCCGCGGCGTCCATGCGAGGGCTGCGTGGTAGCCGAGGGTCTCGGCCCCGTACTCGAGCAGGCTGGTCTCGACCTTGCATCCCCGTCCGGTGCGCTCGCGCTGCAGGAGCGCGACGAGGATCAGCTCGCGCAGCCGCCCCGCCGTGCCGTGGTCGATCCAGGGGATCGCCCCGAGCACCGGACCGGCCGGGCTGGCCAACATCGCGATGCCGAGCCGGGCCATCGCCGTGTGGTGGTAGCCGGTGCGGTCGGCGTCGGGACCGTCGGAGCCGGCGTAGGAGACGTAGGCGCCCACCAGTCGCGGGAACCGCTCCTCGAGATCCTCCCAGGCCACGCCCGACAGCGTGAGCACCTTGCTGGGCAGGTTGGTCGCGAAGACGTCGGCGTCCTCCAGCAGGCGGTAGGCGACCTCTCGCCCCTCCTCCTTGCGGAGGTCGAGGGCGATGTTGCGGCGGCTGCCGTAGTTCTGCGTCCAGAAGAAGTACGAGTCGCTGTGGCCGTGGAGCGGCGGGACGAATCGAGCGCCGTCGCCGCGTGTCACGCGCGCGGCGATCTCGACGACATCTGCTCCCCACGCCGAGAACAGCGCGCTCACGCGCGCCTTCATGACGTGGACGCCGGAGACGACGACCTTGTAGCCCGCGAGCGGTGCGTCGTGGTTGTCCATCTGCTGTGTCCCTTCTTCGGGGGTTGGGGGATTCAGAGCGGCGGCGGTTCGAGACCGACGACCTCGTCGGCGCCGATCACGCCGTTGGCGAGCGCGCGTTCGACGAGCGTCCAGTGGCTTCGCCGCACGGCGTTGTCGATCATCTCGCCGGTCGACTCGTCCCGGAACGCCCCGCCGTGCGCGAGGGTGAGCCGCAGGATGCGTGCGGACTCGCGGGTCGTGTCCGGGCTCGGCACCATCACGTCGCGCACGGGCTCGACCTGGGACGGGTGGATCACGAGCCGTCCGTCGTATCCGTCGACCAACGACCACCCGGTCGTGAGCACGAGCTCGGCGTCGGCGCCCGGGGCCGGTGCCAACCTCGGGAACGGACCGTCGATCGCACCGAGCCCGCGGGACTTCGCCGTGCGGGCGACGAGCTTGGTCCAATCCCGCAGCTCGCGGTGACGCTCGACCGCGTCGGTCACGACCAGGCGCGCGTCGCTCGCGAGATCGAGATGCCCACAGAGGACGCCGCCGGACCCGTGGCCCGCGAGGACGTCGCAGATCGCTGCCAGGTTCTCGATGCCGCGCACCGTCTCGATCAGGGCGACGACCCAGGGCAGCGTGCGCCAACCGAGACGATCCGCCTCCCCACGCACCAGCGCCAGGACACGCTCCACCTCGGCGGCGTCCTGGAGCTTCGGCACGACCACCCCGTGGAATCGGTCGGGCGCCGCGTGCATCAGCGTCGTCAGGTCGCGCTCGAAGTGGGGTGTGCCCGGCCCGTTCACCCGGGGAACCACGAATCGTCCGAGCGCCGGATCGGGATCGATCTGGAGGGTCGCCAGGAGGTCGGCCAACGTCCGCCGGGCGAGGTCCTTGTCGCGCTCGGGGACCGCGTCCTCGAGGTCGGGCATCGACGCCAGCCGGCCGACGTTGCGGCCGAAGAGCTTCTCGCTCGTCGCCGGGAACGAGATCAGGGTCGCTGGGGCGACGCTACCCATCGCACCCTCCTCAGCCGACCTCTCGCCACCGCGGCCACGGGCGCAGTGGGGCGACGGAGGACCGCAGGTTCACAGGTCCTCCGACCGTGTCGACCGCGCATGCGCGTCGCATCTCCGAAGCGTACGCAGCGACGAGCTGCCCCTCCCAAAGCACTCGGGCGGCGTCGCACGCGGCGGTGCGGGGCGGTGTCGGGACGACGCGCCGCGCCGGTGGATGCCGTCGACGGGAGCGACGCCGGCGCCGATCGCCGTCACCCCGTCGGTGCGCCGAAGTGCTGCGTCGCGCGAGCCCACGCGAGCCGGCCGACCTCCGCGCCGATCCGGCGGCCGGCGAGGTCGTCGGCCCGGACGTGGATGCCGCCGTAGAGACGAGACAGGCCCGCCTCGTCGGCGGCGTCCGCGTACGTCGCCCACTGCAGCACGACGTCGGCGTCGGGGCCGGCCTCGAACTCGAGCGAGCCGGCCGGCCGGAGGCGCTCACCGATCCCGCCGGGGAAGTACTCCGACCCGGTCATCGCCGTCAACACCTCGGCCGCCGCACGGCTGAACGTGCTGTGACCGGAGACATAAGCCGCGAACGACGGGGTGACGAAGGTCGGCATCTGGTACGGCGTCCAGTCGACGGCCCGGATCCAGCCGACACCGCCGACCTCGGTCTCGACGTCGGCGGGCACACCCTGCCAGCTCAGCACGGCGATCTCCCCGACGTGGTCGGCGAGGTGGGCGTGACGCTCGCCGGGCCCGCTCGACGCCTCGGTCACGACCTCGACCAGCCCGGGTTCGAGGAGGAGACCGTCGGGATCGTAGGACGGGCCGCCGGGATCGCTCGACTGGCCGAGCCCCCCGAGGTACCGGATCATCGAGATCGGCCGGACGTAGTCGTAGTGGCCCTTGGCCCCCCACGCCGCGATCGCTCCGTCGTGCGCAGCACCGTTGAGGGCGAGGTACAGCTTGACGTCCCATTCGAGCCGGTCGACGGGATCGCCGACGCCCCCGATCCGCAACGGCCCGATCTCGGCGAGCTCGTCGCCGACCTCGTTGGCGATCGCGTTCCAGTGCCCGGGCGGCGTCTCCGACCTGGGCCCGTCGGCCCAGTACTCGGCGACGAGCCGCCCGTAGTCGCCGTGGGCGACGACGTTCGGCGGATACGGCTCGCCGGTGACGGGGTCGGCGG
>CBFCWS010000247.1:0-5449 GCA_965601765.1 uncultured Ilumatobacter sp.
TGTGTCTGTCGGTGTTGAAGCCGGTGCACCTGGTCGTCGACATGTTGGGCTACTCGACGGCGCGGTTGACGTCGGCGTTCGACCGGTTGGTCGACACCAGGGAGCGGTCGGCGGGGCGTGTGGTGCCGGGGCGGGTGTTGCGGGTGCCGGTGACGGGTGTGGCGGGGGTGCCGTCGTCGGGTGTGGGGTTCGTGTCGTTGAACGTGACGACGACGTTGGGGGTGGAGCCGGGTCATGTGAAGTTGTGGGCGTGTGGGAGTCGTGAGCCGCGGACGTCGGTGGTGAACTACGTGCCGGGTGTGGATTCGCCGAATGCGGTGGTGGTGCCGGTGGATTCGACGGGTGAGGTGTGTCTGTCGGTGTTGAAGCCGGTGCACCTGGTCGTCGACATGTTGGGCTACTCCGGCGAGCGGGTCACCTCGGCCTTCGCTCGCATCGTCGACACGCGGATCGGTCTCGGGCCGACCCCTCCCCGCTGATCGTTCGGCGGCAGCTCAGCCGGCGGCGTCGATCGTCTCGCGGATCGCGCGTGCCGATTCGATGAGTCCGGCGCGCTCGCTGTCGGAGAGCGGGACGTCGAGCGTTCGGATCACCCCTCGCCGGCCGACGATCGTCGGGAGGGAGAAGCAGATCTCGCCGACGCCGGGTACGTCGTGGCGTGCCGACACCGGCAGGACCGAGTGCTCGTCGCCCTCGATCGCTCGCAGGATGCGCGCGGTCGCCAGGCCGATCGCCAGGTTCGTCGCACCCTTGCCCTCGATGATCCGGTAGGCGGCGTTGCGGACGTCGTGCAGGATCCGGTCGAGTTCGTCGTCGTCGAGCCCCAACGGGGCGCCGCCGACGTTGGCGGTCGACCACAGCGCGATCTCGCTGTCGCCGTGTTCGCCCATGATGCTGGCGTGCACGCTCGACTCGGCGACGTCGAGCCGCTCGGCGAGCAGATGCCGGAGCCGCGACGTGTCGAGCACCGTGCCCGAGCCGAAGACCCGGTGATGGTCGACCCCGTGGCCGGTGGCGACCTGCTGGCCGACGTAGGTCACGACGTCGACCGGGTTGGTGACGAACAGGAGGAGCGCTTCGGGTGCGTGCTCGAGCAGCCGGGGGACGAGCGAACGCGTGATGGCCGCATTGGCGTGGGCCAGGTCGAGCCGTGTCTGCCCGTGATCCTGCTTGGCGCCGGCGGTGATGACGACCACGTCGGCGTCGTCGCAGACCGCGAGATCGTCCCCGCCGCGGATGTCGACCGGCCGGACGAACTGCACCCCGTGGCGCAGGTCGAGCACCTCGGCGACGGCCTTGGCGCCGTTCAGGTCGTAGATCGAGATCTCGTCGGCGAGTCCCTGGATCATGCTGGCGTACGCGATGCCGGTCCCGACCGAACCGGCTCCGACGATGGCGACTCTCATACCGCGGACCCTACGCGGCCCAACGCAGGTCTGTGTCACCGATCTGGCTGTCGACAGCCAGATCGGTGACACAGACCAAACGAAGCGTGCTCAGGTCGTGTAGTCGGCGTTGATGCGGACGTAGCCGTCGGTCAGGTCGCAGCCCCACACCGTGGCGTGGCCGGTGCCGATGTCGAGGTCGACGGCGATGATCACCTCGTCGCCGGCCATGTAGTCCGAGAGCCGGGCGAGCTCGGCGTCGGCGAGCCGTCGCGGGTACACCTCCTCGGTCCCGAACGCGATCCGCACGCGTTCGGGGTCGATGTCGGTGTCGTCGGAGCACTTGCCGATGGCCATCGCGACCCGTCCCCAGTTGGGGTCGGCGCCGTGGACGGCGGTCTTCACCAGCGGAGAGTTGACGATCGCCTTGGCGACGCGCTCGGCCTGCGCGACGTCCGAGGCACCGGACACCCGCACCTCGATCAGGGTCTCGGCGCCCTCGCCGTCCCGGGCGATCTGCTTGGTGAGCGAGGCGCAGACGTCGCCGAGCGCGTCCTCCAGGGCTGCGGGGTCGACCGGCCCGGCAGCCCCCGACGCGAGGACGACCGCGGTGTCGCTCGTCGAGGTGTCGGTGTCGATGCTCACGCAGTTGAAGGTGCGGTCGACCACCCGGCGGAACGCGCCGTCGAGCTCGGTCGGCGAGATCGCGGCGTCGGTCAGGACCACGGCGATCATGGTCGCCATGTCGGGTTCGATCATCCCGACACCCTTGGCGATCCCGACGACGCTTCCCGCGCACCCCGCGATCTCGGCGCGCGCGGTCTTCGCGACCGTGTCGGTCGTCATGATGCCGGCCGCCGCCGGTGCGAGATCGATGTCGACGAGCTGTGCGGGCATGGTCCGGATGCGGTCGAGCATGCGGTCGATCGGGTAGCGGCGGCCGATGACCCCGGTCGAGGCGAGCAGCAGGTCGGTGGGCTCCGACCCGAGCCGGGCGGCGACCGCGGCGAGCACGGCGTGGGCATCGGCGGTCCCGTCGGGACCGTTGGCGACGTTCGCGTTCTTGCTGACGACCACCACCCCCGCCGCGCGGCCGTCGGACAGGTGCTCCCGGCTGATCGTCACGCTCGGACCGCTGAAGCGGCTCTTCGTGAACACGCCCGCGGCGGGCACCGGCCCGCCGGCGGTGATCACGACGAAGTCGTCGGACTCGTCCTTGACCCCGAGGTTGCCCACGTGGACGGCGAAGCCGGCCGGGGCGGGCACCGAGCCGCCAATCGACGACGGGTGGGTCATGGCGCCGCCAGCACCGCTTCGGCGCATCGCCGGCCCGAGTAGAGCGCCCCCTGGATCGATGCGGTGTCACGGTGGTCGCCGCACACGAACACGCCGTCGCCGAGGTCGACGCGCTGCTTCGGAGCGAACGGTGGCGACTGGTCGGGTTGCCCGTGCTCGATGCGGTACGTGCCGATCGGATCCCACGCGTCGACTTGATCGCCCCACCAGGTGCGGAGCGCGTCGCGGGCCGTCTCCGCGAGATCGCCGTCGACGAGACCCGGCAGCGCCGCTACGACGAGCGCTCGATCCGGCGGGGCGTAGTGGGGCGAGACGTTGCTCAGCACCGCCGCGTTGAGCACAGCGCCGCCGCGTCCGTCGAGTGTCACCAGGCGGTCGTCGGTCGGCGGCTCCGGCGCGGAGAACCAGACGGCCCCGACCGGCTTCGAGCCGACGGCGGGGAGGCCGAGCAGGTCGGAGGCGTGCGGGCCCTCGACGGCGACGACGACCGCGTCGGCCTCGACCGACCCGTCGTCGGTCGCGACCGCACCGGGCCGGACCGACGACACCCGCCGGCCGAGCTCGATCGCACCGTCCGGGAGCCGGGCGGCGAGCTGCTCGGGGATCTGCTGCATCCCGAGCGCCGGAACCGCCGAGTCGCCGTCGGCGAGCATGCGGAAGATGATGTCGAACATCCGGCGCGACGTCCGCAGCGACGGGTCGAGCTGGATGCCGCCGAAGAGGGGCGAGAAGAACCGCTCGATCGTCGTGTCGGAGAAGCCACGCCGGCGGAGCGCCTCCCTCGTCGACACGTCGTCGCCGCCGAGCAACGTCGCCGGATGGGGCGAGCGGAGCTGGTGTCGCATCCACGCGATGCGCGGCTTGTCGAGCACGGTCGTCGCCGGCGACGTCGCGGTCGAGAGCGTGCGACGCGGCGAACGGAACGGGTCGGCGACGACCGACGAGGCGCGGCCGAGGTGCACGCGGGCACCGGGTTCGAAGGTGCACAGATCTAGGGCGGCGAGGTCGAGCTGGCGGTGCGCCTCCGGGTACGCAGTGAGCAGCACCTGGAAGCCCCGATCGAGGCGGAAGCCGTCGAGGACGTCGGTCCGGACCCGGCCCCCGACCGCATCGGACGCCTCGAGCACGCGCACCTGCGTCCCCGCGTCGTGCAACGTCGTCGCGCACGCGAGCCCGGCGAGGCCGGCGCCGACGACGACGACGCTCCGGTCGCGCCCTGCGGTGGTCACCGGTCGAGCTCGCCCCGCAGCGCATCGGCGAGCGTCGGGTGGGCGAAGTCGTAGCCGTCCGCACGGAGGACTTCGGGGATCACCTGCTGGCCGTCGAAGAGGAGCGCGTCGGCGAGCTCGCCACCGAGGAGCAGCTTGGGTCCGAAGCGCGGTACGGGGAGCACGGTCGGGCGGTTCAGCACCTCGCCGAGCGTGTCGGCGAACTCGGCGTTGCGGACCGGTGCGGGGCCGGTGAGGTTGACCGGACCGCTCACCCCGCTCGTCAGGAGGTGCGTGATCGCGGCGACCTCGTCGGTCATCGAGATCCAGCTCATCCACTGCCGCCCGTCGCCGAACCTGCCCCCGACTCCGAGCTTGAACAGCGGCAGCATCTTCTTGAGGGCACCGCCGTGGGGGGTGAGCACGATGCCGGTCCGGAGGTGTGCGACCCGGATGCCGGCCTCGTCGGCCGGCCCGGTGGCATCTTCCCAGGCGCGACAGATGTCGGCCAGGAAGCCGCTCCCGGCACTCGAGCTCTCGTCGAGGCGCTCGTCGCCGCGCTCGCCGTAGTAGCCGATCGCCGAACCGCTGAGCAGCGTCCCGGGGCCGTCGGCCTCGGCCATGCGCCGGGCGAGCAGCGACGTCGTGATCGTGCGGCTCTCGAGGAGCGTCCGCTTGTACTCGGGCGTCCAGCGCTCGTCACCGATGCCCGCGCCGGCGAGGTGGACGACGGCGTCGAGGGGACGGAGGGCGCCGGCGTCGAGACGGTCCTCGGTGGGCTGCCACTCGATCTCGTCGGATGCGGCGGCTCGTCGAACGATCGGGACCACCGTGTGCCCGGCCGAACGCAGGTGCGTGGACAGGGCACGGCCGATCAAGCCGGATGACCCCGTGATGCCGACCGTGAGAGATGCGCTCATGGGCCGAACCTATCCGTGTGGCGGACGACGCCCGCAGCGTTGCGGGAAGTGGGCCGGTGAAGCCCGCCGACGTGCCTCGCTCACGCCGACAACGCAGGGCGCGTCGTCGGGCGGCTCGTCCCGCAGCTCGTCAGGCGGCGGCCTCGACGAGCCCCAGGATCGTGGCCTCGTCGGCCGAGCCGCTCAGGGTCTGCACCTCACCGTCGGCGGTGACGATCGCGAACGCCGGCTGGTAGGCGACGCCGAAGCGGCTGAACACCTCACCGCTCGGATCGCTGATCTGGGGGAACGTGAGGCCGTGTCGGTCGACGAACTCCTGGAACTCGCCCTCCGAACCGGACCACGCGACTCCGACGACCGTTGCATCGTCACCGATCTGTTGCTGTGCCTCCTCGACCGAGGGGGCTTCACGATTGCAGGTGCTTCACCAGGGGGCCCAGAACCAGAGCAGCACCGGCCGACCGGCGAACTCGCCCATCTCGATCTCCCCGCCGCCGATCAGCGGTGCGCTGAACTGGAGCGCCGCGGGAACGGCCACCGGCGCCGCGGTGGTCGTCGTGTCGGCCGCGGGCTCGGGGGCCGGCTCCGAGGCCGCCGTCGTGTCGGCCGGCTCGGGCTCGGCGGGCGCTTCGGTGTCGGC
>CBFCWS010000248.1:0-5441 GCA_965601765.1 uncultured Ilumatobacter sp.
CACACGCGTCCTGCGTGGCCGGGGCACGCTACAGATACAGATTGCGCAGGCCGAGGCCCATCACGAAGAGGCTGCCGACGCCGTACAGCAGCGTCTCCTTGCCCTTCATGAACGGGCTCGTGCGGTAGCTGTACATGATGCCGACGGCGATGATGGCCGAAAAGCCGTAGAGCGCGTGCATGTCGTCCAGCTCGACACCGTCTTCGTTGGCGAGCAGCGCACCGCCGATCGCCTGGACGAACGTCGTGAGCTGGGCGGCGATGACGGCGCCCCACAGCACGGGTCCCCGTAGTCGCTCGGCGCGGTAGGCGAGCAGGCACCACACCCCCACGAGCGCGTTGGCGGCGATGAGGACCCAGGCGTTCACGTCGTGCAGGCGTTCGAGAGCACTCACTTCGGATCAGCCCGGCATCAACCGCTGAAGCACCCGACCCCGCCGGTCATCACCGTGATGACGTCGTCGTCGCCGGTCCCGGTGAGCAACCCGTTGAAGTCGTCGTTCAGGTAGTACCCGTCGGGGATGGCCACGTCCTCGTCGCCCTCGGTGATCACGATGTCGGGGTACGCCGCGACGAGGTCGACGACGCGTGTGCCGAGCGTGACGCCGCCGGCGGTGCGCAGGCCCTGCGGTTCGTCGCCGATGCTGCCGACCAGCCCGTACTCCCACCCGATGAAGTGCCGACGACCGCTTGCATAGGGGCTGGCATCGGTGAAGACCAGCGACAGCACGCCCCAGTCGACGCGCCGCGACTCGTTGGCGAAGGAGCAGTCGGCGAAGGTGAACGGGTCGACCCAGTCGGTGTCGTCGGTCGGCGAGCCGAGGATCGACGTGACGTAGGTGATCACACCGGCGGGGTCGGCGCCGAAGCGGCTCGAACCGAGTCCGTCCTCGGCCAGGACGAGCTCCTCGACGGCGATCGACTCGGCGATCGTCGTGGTCGTCGTGGTCGTCGTGGTCGTCGTGGTCGTCGTGGTCGTCGTGGTCGTCGTGGGGGCCGTCGTGGTGGTGCTGGCCGGTGGTGCGACCGTGGTCGTCGCGTCGGGCGGCGCGGCGGTCTCGTCGGGGGCGTCGTCGTCCGTGGACGGATCGTCGCCCGCCCCAGCGCCGCCGTCGTCCGACAGCGGTTGCGTGACGATCGGCTCGATCGGCTCGTCGGCATCGTCGCCGGAGCTGCAGGCCGTGACCGCGAGCACCGCGATCGCCGCCGCGAGGCGGAACGGGGGGGTACGTCGGTCCACGTCCGCCATTCTGCCCGGCTTCGCCGGCCGCGGCGTGGCAATGACCACCGGTCCCGCCCGTCAGGCCGGGTCGAAGATCCACCCCGAACGCATGGGGCCGGGCCGGTCGCGCTCGACGAACCACTCCGTTCCGAACGCCAGTGCGAAGAGCTCGGACGACATCTCGAGGAAGAAGCTCGAGTCGCTGACCTGGCTGCGGTGGGCGGCGATCGCCGACCGCTTGGCCGCCGTGAACCCGCGCACGTCGACGGCCAGCGTGATCTCGGCCTCCGGTGTTCCCATCGGGTTGCCGTCGTCCATCGGCGCGTCCGGGTCGAACTCGCCGCCGTCGACCTCGGGGCCAGCGTCGAGCCCGGCGTCGGCGGCCAGCGCGACGAACGATCGCAGAGCGTCGCGGTTGATCGTCGCCTCGAGGACCCGCAGCGGCCGGCCGCGCGCCGCCGCCAGCCGTTCCGCGGCGACGCCGACCCGATGGATCGCGACGTGGTCGGGGTGGCCGTAGCCGCCGTGCCAGTCGTAGATCGTCAGCACATCGGCGTCCTCGGTCTCGCAGATCTCGGCCAGGCGCGCGCCGGCGACGACCGGATCGACCCCGCAGAAGGCGTCGGGGTGGTCGTTGGCAGGCCAGCCGGTCATCCCCGAGTCGCGGTAGCCGAGGTGGACCACACGACCGACACCGAGGGCGGCAGCCGACGCCTCGGTCTCGGCCCGCCGCCGCTCGGGCAGCGTCTCGCCGGCGACGAGGTCGTCGGGCACCTCCCCCTCGGCGCCGTCGGTCGCCACGACGAGGACGATCCGGTGCCCCTCGGCCGCGGCGCGGGCCATCGTCCCGCCGGTCGTGAGCGCCTCGTCGTCGGGATGGGCGTGGAAGCAGACGAGTGTGGCCATCAGGCCTGCTTCGCCCCTCCCGACGCGATCACCTGGTCGATGCGGTCGCCCGGCAGGCCCCAGTCCGCCAGCACCGCCACCGTGTGCTGGCCGTCGTGGGCGGGCGGACGATCGATCGCGGGGACCGTCCGGCTGAACCGCGGCGCCGGTGCGGGCTGGGTGAGGCCGGCGACGTCGACGAACGTCGAGCGGGCGACGTTGTGGGGATGCCGGGCGGCCTCGTCCATCCGCAGGACCGGCGCGAAGCAGACGTCGGTGTGCTCCATGACCGCACACCACTCGTCGCGCGTCCTGCTCGCGAACACCTCGGCGAGGCGCTCCTTGAGCCGTGGCCACTGCGACTGGTCCGTCTGCGCGGCGAACTCCGCATCGTCGGCCAGGCCGGTGAGCCGCAGCAGCTCGGCGTAGAACTGTGGTTCGAGGGATCCGATCGAGACGTACTCCCCGTCGGCACACTCGTACACGTCGTAGAAGTGGGCACCGGTGTCGAGGGTGTTGACCCCGCGCCGCGTGATGTCGTGCAGGCCCGCCTGGTGGAACGACCAGAACATCGTCATCAGCGTGGCCGTCCCGTCGACCATGGCGGCGTCGATCACCTGGCCCTCGCCGGACCGCTGCGCCTCGAGCAACCCGCAGACGACGCCGAATGCCAGGAACATCCCGCCGCCGCCGAAGTCGCCGACCATGTTCATCGGCGGGGTCGGCGGCTCACCGGCCCGGCCGAAGTGCGCCAGTGCTCCCGCCAGGGCGATGTAGTTGATGTCGTGCCCGGCCGCGCTCGCATACGGGCCGTCCTGTCCCCAGCCGGTCATGCGACCGAACACCAGCCTCGGGTTGCGGGCCAGGCACTCGTCGGGTCCGACGCCGAGCCGTTCCATGACACCGGGTCGGAAGCCTTCGATCAGGGCGTCGGCGTGCTCCACGAGATCGAGCAACGTCGCCACACCGTCGGGGTGCTTCAGGTCGAGCGCGATGTTGCGGCGGTTGCGGCGGGCGATGTCGGGATGAGGGTGGTCGGGCACCGGGCCGCGCACCGAGCCGGCCCGGGCGACCTGGACGACCTCCGCGCCCATGTCGGCGAGCAGCATCGCCGCGAACGGGCCGGGACCGATGCCGGCGATCTCGATGACCCGGTAACCGGTGAGCGGGCCGCTCACGACGACGCGCCGATCGTGGTCGGCGACCGCTCGGCGATCTCCTGGTGGCCCAGGATCGCCCCGATCAGGATCGGCCACAGCGGCCGCGGAAGGTCGTGGCCCATGTCGGACAGCTCGATCAGGTGTGACCCGGGCACCAGATCGGCGGTCCGACGCCCGCCACTCGGCGTGATCAGCTCGTCGTCGAGTCCGTGGATCACCAGCATCGGGGTGCGCACGGATCGCAACGCCTCGGTCCGGTCGCCGCTGGCGAGGATCGCCGCGAGGTGCCGTGGGCCACCGGCGCTGTAGCTCGACCGGTCGTAGTCGATCGCCGCCTTGCGACGTGCTTCGTCAGCCGAGAAGTACCGCTCGGAGTTCCACGCGGCGTACCGGCCGGCGTGCTCGATCACGGCGGCGCGACCCGTGGGC
Source organism: uncultured Ilumatobacter sp. (assembly GCA_965601765.1). Classification (GTDB taxonomy): domain Bacteria; phylum Actinomycetota; class Acidimicrobiia; order Acidimicrobiales; family Ilumatobacteraceae; genus Ilumatobacter. The sequence continues at coordinate 3,696 of CBFCWS010000248.1, forward strand.
GTCGGCTGGAGCAGCAGCTCCATGGCGGCCGGTGTCGCCGAGCCGAACTCGGGGTCGCCGACGGTCGACATGATCGACGTCGCACTGATCAGGCGGTCGGGGTGCTCGATCGCGAGCGTCTGGACGATCATCCCGCCCATCGACTCGCCGGCCACGTGGGCGCGTCCGATGCCGAGGTGGTCGAGCAGCGCGACCGCGTCGGCCGCCATGTCGGACAGGGTGTACGGGGCGTCGCGGATGCCGACGCCCCGGACGGCGGCCAGCAGCAGGGCGTCGAGATCGACCGCGACCCCCTCGAACTTGGTCGACAGCCCGACGTCACGGTTGTCGAAGCGGATCACGAAGCGGCCGGCATCCGCGAAGTGGCGACACCAGTCCTCCTCCCACCGGATCATCTGCGCGTTGTACCCGCGGATGAGCAGGAAGGCGGGATCGTCCGGCGAACCGAACGTGTCGTACTCGATCTCGACACCGGTCGAGAGGGGGGCACGTGGCATGCGAGCAGTGTGGCACGACCGGCCCGGTGGCGTCGGGCCGATCAGCCGCCGAGCAGTCGGCGCTTCTGGGCCTCGAACTCGTCGATGCTGATCGTGCCCCGTTGGAGCAGCCCCTCGAGCTTCTCGAGCTGGGTCGGGACGTCGGTCACGTGCTGCGCGTTCCCACCGAACATGCGCGACTGGTTGGCCTCGCGCTGGGAGTGGATCAGGTTCTGCACGCGATCCGGCTTCCTGACGTCGCTGAACCGCTGCTGGCCCGTCTCCCCCGCCGACTCGATCATCAGGTCACCGGCGCCGACGATGCGTTCGAAGACCGACTGGTTGGAGTGCACGGTGTTGACCCGCTCGAGCGGGATCTCGATCCCGCTCTTGGCGACGACCCCCGACCGGTAGATCACGCGGTCGCTGGTCACGACGAAGTTCGTCGTCGACCACTGGAGATAGCGCTTCACCGTGAAGAGCACGCTGAAGACGATCGCGACCAGGGCCACCCATCCGAGCACGGACTGCGACGTGCCGTCGAGCACGACCAGGACGGCGATGCCGAAGGCGATCGATGCGACGAGCGCCATCACGGCCTTGGCGAAGAACCACCAGTGGGGATGCAGATCGAGTGCGACCGTCTCGAAGTCGTTCAACAGCTTCTTCGGGTACGGCATGAGCCGACACAGTACTTTGACCGACGTGAGCACGACGGCTGACGAGGCGACCCTGCTCACCGATCTCGACCCCGCCCAGCGACGCGCGGTCACGACCGAGCACACGCTCGTCGCCGTGATCGCGGGCGCCGGATCCGGCAAGACCAGGGTGCTGACCCGCCGGATCGCCTGGCGGATCGGCCAGGGATCGGCCGATCCACGCCACACGCTGGCGTTGACGTTCACGCGCGAGGCCGCCGGTGAGCTGCGCCGGCGCTTGCCGGGCCTCGGACTCGCCGACCGCATCGAAGCGGGGACGTTCCACGCGGTCGCAGCCCAGCTGCTCCGGCAGCTCTGGACCGATCGGGGTCGCCGGGCGCCGGAGATCACCGGCAACCGACGAGCGCTCGTCGCGTCCCTCCCGGACGTCCGACGCGCCGAGCTCGACGGCCTCATGGCCGAGGTCGACTGGGCGGCGGCGCGCGGACTCACGGGCAGCGACTACCTGCGGGCGGCGGCGACCCGCCGCTCGGCGGTCGCCTCCGAGCAGGTCGCGAGCGTGCTCGACGCCTACGCCGAGCTCAAGCGACGACGGGGGCTGCTCGATCTCG
>CBFCWS010000249.1:0-5424 GCA_965601765.1 uncultured Ilumatobacter sp.
GAGACCGAGATGCCGAACGATGCCACACGTCCGCTGTTCGACGAAGCCCGCCGGCTCGGCGTGGGGTTCTCGCTCGGCTATGCGCAGATCGAGCGTCGTGGCGACCAGGTCAGACGCTGGAACCGCATGATGCTCGTCGACGGATCGGGCGACGTCGTGGCCGTGTTCAGCAAGGTGCACATCCCCGGCCACGACGACGACGACCCGACGCGCCCGTTCCAGCACGCGGAGCGGTTCTACTTCGACGAGTCACCCGTCGGATTCGGGGTCTGGGACGCGTTCGATGCCCGTGTCGGGATGATGATCTGCAACGACCGCAGGTGGCCCGAGTCGTATCGCGAGATGGGTCTGCAGGGCGTCGAGCTGATCCTCTGCGGCTACAACACGCCGATCCACTACCCACCCGATCCGTCCCAGGACGCGCTCGCCGGGTTCCACAACCAGCTCGTCATGCAGTCCGGGGCCTATCAGAACGGCACGTTCGTCGTCGGCGTGGCCAAGGGCGGCGTCGAAGAAGGGGTCCCGTCGCTCGCCGAGTCGATGATCATCGCGCCGTCGGGTGAGATCCTCGCGAAGGCCGAGACCGATGCCGACGAGATGATCGTCGCCGACTGCCGGCTCGACTGGTGCCGTCAGTACACGGGCACGCTGTTCGACATGGACCACTACCGGCGGCCCGATGCCTACGTGCGGTTGACGACGACGAAGGGCCCCTCGGGCTAGTGCCGCCGTCGTGAGCACGCCACGCGCCGTGTCCGCCGATCCGGCGCCACCCGCCGGCACGACGCCGAGGCGCGACGACGTCGAGGTGTTCGACGTCGCACTCGACGACGACCCGGGGAGTCGCACCGGCACCGGCCGGCAGGCCGACCACGGCGACGGGCCGGCGGCGAACGGTGCCGGGCCGCGCCGACGAGGGCCGGGCGTCCGCGCGATGGTCGCGATCACCGCGATCGGCCTGGACGCACTCGTCGTCGTCAGCGATCCGTTCGCGAGCGACACCGACGACGGCGCCACCACCGCGACCTCGACGACGACCCTCGCCGACCTCGCACCGCCACCGACCCTCGAACTGCGGGCGGCGACGGCGCCGCCGCCGACCACGACGACGACGACGTTCGTGCGCGACGAGGATCTCCACCCGTCCGCGGCACCCTCCGACCTCGAACTGACCCGGATCGACCTGTTCGCCGCGGTCGGCACGAACCGGCTGGACCGTCCGCGGCGGACCACGACCTCCGTGACGGTCGGCGAGCGAGGATTCGACCTCACCGTCGAGCTCACGTCCGACCCGACGTCGGGCCGAATCGGCCTCGAGATGGCGGCCGGGGCCAACGAACGCCGCGGTGTCATCGATCCGGGTCGGAACGAGGCGTACGCGTTGATCTCGCCGGGTGTGTGGTCGTCGTATCCACTTCCCCGCCGGGACGGCGAGCGCTGGGGGCGCCTGCTGCTCGGCCCAATCGACAGCGGCCTGCTCGCCCGCGCCGCGGCGCTCGACGGCGTCCGGGCCGGCCCGACGGTCGAGCACGACTCACGCGACGACGGGCCGGTCGCGACACGGGTGTTCGCGGTGTCGACCACCGCCGCGTCGATGCCGACGTGGGTGCCCTACGCGCTCGGTCCGCAGGGCGGCGCAGCCCCACGAGGCGACGAGCCGATCGACCTCCGCGTCCTCGTCGACGCCCGCGAGCGCATCCGCGAGGTGTCGTGGGCGGTTCGCTTCGGCAACACGCACCAGATCGTGGTCCACCGGATCGACTACCCGCCCCGGACCTCGAACGCGCTCCCCGGGATCGCCACGCTGTGAGATCGCCGGGACAGCCCGTCGACCGGGATGCGGCCACGATCGACGTGCCGGTCGACGTGCCGGTCGTCGCGACCGGCTGCGTGCCCGACCGCGGTGCCGGCGCCGCGACCGCAGGGCACACACGCCCGAGGCTCGCCGTGGGCATCGGTGTGGCCGCGGTCCTGGTGGCCGTGATCGTCGTCGGTTCGGTGGCGATCCAGGTCTGGTCGGACGATCGCTCCGACGATCGGTCGGACGACCGTGGAGGCTCGGCGTCGGTCGACGACACGTCGCCGGAACTCATCGCGCCGCCCGACACCCTCGCGCCACTCCCCCAGCGAGCCGTCGCCGACGACCCGCTCGCGAATCGACCGCCGCTCGAGCTCCGGCAGATCGGCGCCCGGGTGGAGACGGATCTCGCAACCGGCGTCGCCGCACTCGCCGGCTCGACCGATCTGGTGTCGGAGACCTACGTCGAGGTCGTCGACGGCGGGTTCGCCCAGCGGATGGAGGTGAGCCGCGACGGTGAGCGCGATCGGATCGCCGCGACGGTCGAGACACCCGGGCTGCGCGAGGAGGTGATCGTCGACGGGCGCTCGGGCGTGGGGTACGTGCGGCGTGGCCCGTCCTCGTGGGAGACGTTCGCAGCACCCGACGACGTCGTCGAGTTCTGGGAGCGACTCCTGGTCGGCCCGTTGACGCCCGACCTCCTGGCCGGGGACGTGCGTTCCAGCATCCGCGCGGGAGCGGTGGTCGCGGTCGAGGATCCGGCCGGGTCGCGTCCGTCGCCGGCGCAGACCGTCCGGGTCACGGCCGCCGCGCGCGACCTCGTCGGTTGGGTGCCGTTCGCGCTCGGCCCACTCGAGGGCGCCGACGCGATCGTGCCCGCGACGTCGGTCGAGCTCGTCGCCCTCGTCGCGCCGGGCGATCGGCTCGTCGAGGCGCGCTGGACCGTCCCGTTCGGTTCGACGACGCAGGTGGTCCTCCATCGTCCCCGCCCGGCCGTCGACGTCGAGATCGATCTTCCCCCGGCGGCCGAGGTCACCGGACCGGCCGCGAGCTGGATCATCGTGCCCCGCTGAGGTCCGGCAGCGACCGCTGCTCCCGACCTCGACTCGCAGGACCCGCCGGCATGTGAGCGCCGAGCTCGGCGGTGCCGCCTACCGGACCTTGCGTCGTGCGAACAGCCACCACGCGACGCCGATCCACAGGAACGTCGCCGCGAGCCAGACCATCGACCGGGCGATCGCGTCCGAGTCGTCCGTGCCGCCCATGCGGTCGGTGACGAGCGCCGTGAGCATGCCGATCAGGATCCCGGCGCTCAGGAACGCGACGACGCGACGGAACGTCAGCACGTGGCCATCGTCGCACGGTGAGCGCCGGGCGGGCGCGTCAGACCAGGTAGTGGCGGACGGCGAGCCGTTCGGCCGAGTCGTCGCCGGGGAGCGGCAGCTGGCACGTGACGCGGAGACCGGGCCACTCGACGGGTGCGAGCTGCTGGTACTCGAACGTGAGCAGCCCGGCCGCAGGATGTCGGAATCGCCGGAGACGTGTCTCGAAGCCCGAGACGTCGTGCTCCGGCCACCACTCGGCGAACTCGGCGCTCGCCTCGACGAGCCGGTCGATCAGCGCGTCGAAGGCGCGATCACCGCGGAGCTGCGTCGTGCCCGCGCGGAACTCGGCGAGCGCCTGGCGTGCGTGGATGTCCCAGTCGACGATGAGCTCGCGGGTGTGGGGATCGGCGAACAGCACCCAAAGCAGGTTGCGGTCGCCCTCGTCGAGGTGCTCGATGCGCGGGTAGAGCCGCGCCTCGGCGGCGTTCCACGCCAGGAACTCCCACCGCGGCCCGAGGACGTAGGCCGGCGCCGGGTCGAGCGACTCGATCAGGCGGACCAGCGCCAGGGGCGCCTCCTGCGGAGCGTCGCTGGGAGCCGTCGACGGATGGGCGAGCGCGAGCAGGTGGTCGATGCCGGCGTCGTCGAGTCGCAGCGCACGCCCGATCGCACTCAGCACGTCGGTCGATGCGTTGATGCGCCGACCCTGCTCGAGCCAGGTGTACCAGGTGAGCGAGACGCCGGCGAGGGTGGCGACCTCCTCGCGGCGCAGACCCGGCGTCCGCCGGCGCGTCGTGCCCCTCGGCATGCCGACCTGCTCGGGCGTCACCGCGTCGCGGCGCGCCCGGAGGAACTCGGCCAGCTCTGCGCGATGGTCCATCCCGCCCAGTCAACCAAGATGCGACGAACCGAGCCAGGTTGCACCCCCACCCGTCGATCCCCCACACCGACGTGCCCCAGCACCGCCAGCGTCCACCGCCCGATTCTGTGGCAGCGATGGCGCGCGCCGGCATCACGATCGCTGCCACAGAGTCCACCGCCCGATTCTGTGGCAGCGATGGCGCACGCCGGCGTCACGATCGCTGCCACAGAGTGTCGACCGGGCGCGAGTGCGGTGGCTCGGCCGGCGTCAGGGGGCCACGGGGCGGCAGGGTTGGCCGCGGAGGGAGTCGCAGTCGGGGTACTCGGCGGGGACCTCGATGCCCGGCACGACCGGGAGGACGAGCGCCGACGGGAACGACTCGTCGTGCGCGATCGTGACCTGCTCGCCGTTGCTGATCGTCTCGAACCGCCACACCGGACGATTGCCGCCCGGCGAGTCGACGGTGAGACGGATCCTCGAGCCGGCGCGGAACGCATGGGCGACGGGGTGTACCTCGACCCTGACCTGCTCGAACCCGGCGTCGGGCAGCGGCGCGGCATCGCCCTCACGATGCGTGTGCGCGGGTCGGAGCTCGGTCGCCTCGGCCCCGTCGAGCGCACGCTGCGAGGCTCGCAGCCACCCGCTCTGCACGTACAGCTCCCGACCGTCGGGGCGGATCTCGCTGAGCGTGACCTCCAGATCGGTGTCGCCGAGGTTGGACCGCAGCCAGAGGTCGACCGAGCTCGACCCGACGATCACCGTGTCGTCCGTCAGCGGCGGGGTGGTCCACTCGCCGAACGTGCCGTTCCCCGGCCGGCCCCAGTCGTAGACCACGTCGACCGACCAGATGCCGTTCGACGTCCCCTCGTACCACGTCGGGTCGACGCCGTCCGGGACGGCGAGGTACTCGGTGGTCGACCCATCGGCCCCGGTGGTGGCGTCGAGCCGGCCGTCACCGTCGAGGAACAGTCGGGTGGCGACGGCCTGCGGCACCGGCCAGGCCTCGAACGACTCGGTGAACCGCGCCATGGGCGTGCGCGGCCCGAACCCCTCGGCGGCCCCCTGCTCGAAGTGCACCTCGATCGGCGGCTCCGCCTCGAAGGCCGCCAGCGCCTCGTCGTACGACAGCCCTGCGAACCGGTCCTCTGCGGGGAGCGCGAAGTCGGCCGTGCCGAAGATCCCCGGAGCGAGCAGCGGGGCTACGAGTCGGGCCCGTTCGAGCGTCGGCGTCTCCCCGGCGACGTACAGCATCAGGAACTCGACCCATCGATCGAAGATCGTCGGCGACATCGACTCGGTGTGCAGCCCGTTGACGAGCGACGCATACATGTGGTCGGTGCCGGTGAACCGGTCGAGCATCGTCGGGAAGTGACCGCCGGTCTGTTCGTCCTGCCACGCCCCCGCCACGAACGTCGGCACCTCGATACGATCGACGAACA
>CBFCWS010000250.1:0-5412 GCA_965601765.1 uncultured Ilumatobacter sp.
GGCCGCGTCCGCGGGTCGGGGCGGCGCCGAGAGCCGGAGTCGGGCCTGGACCATCTTGGCGACCTGCTCCTTGCCCGCCGACCCGTACCCGGCGACGGCGTCCTTGACCTCGTTGGGCGTGTACTGAACGACCTCGCAGCCTGCCGCGGCGGCTTCGCACAGTGCGAGACCACTCGCCTGCCCGACGCTCATCGCCGTGCGCACGTTGACCTGGAAGAACACGCGCTCGACGGCGACGACGTCGGGCTGGTGCTCGCGGAGCAGATCGACGAGCTCGGCGCGAAGCGAGGCGAGGCGGTGCGGCAGCTCGTCACCCGACGGTGTGCGGATCACCCCGAGGGCCGCCGCCGTCGCCGCGCTCGGCCCACGACCGTCGACCACCGCATAGCCGCAGCGGGTGAGCCCGGGATCGATCCCCAGCACCCGCATCGGGCGCGACGACGTGGCTGCGAACACAGGTTCGATCATAGTGGCCGGCTGCCGCTCGACGGTGGACCGGCCCGGCCACGTGCGTCAGGTGCGCCGGCGGACGAGTCTGCGGTCGATGTCGCTCACCCGCGTCCGACCGCACAGCGCCATCGTCCTGGCGAGCCCGTCGGCGAAGAAGCGGAGCACGTGGTCGACACCACGCTCGCCCGCGGCGCCCAGCCCGTACAGGTAGGGGCGTCCGATCGAGACACCGTTCGCACCGAGCGCGATCGCCTTCACGATGTCGCTGCCGCGGCGGACGCCGCCGTCGACGATGATCGTCGCCGCGCCCTGTAGCTCCTGGGCCACGGGCTCGACCAGGTCGATCGGGGCGGGTGCGTCGTCGAGCTGGCGACCTCCGTGGTTGGAGAGCCCGATGCCCTCGATGCCGGCCGCGGTGGCACGCCGCGCATCGTCGACGGTCTGGATGCCCTTGAGCATGATCGGCCCGTCCCAGATGCTGCGCAACCAGTCGAGATCGTCCCACGACAGCTTCTGGTCGAACTGGTCCATGACGTGCACGGCCAGCGCGACGCCTTCGCTCCGGTCGGCGCCGGGCCGACCGACCACGTTGGCGAACACGATCGGTTCGTGGGTCAGGAAGTCCCAGGTCCAGCTCGGATGCCGGATTCCCTCGATGATGGTGTCGAGGCCGATCGTCGGCGGGATCGTGTACCCGCGGCGCACGTCGCGCTCGCGCCGACCGAGCACTGCGGTGTCGACCGTCAGCCACAGCCCCTCGTAGCCTGCGGCGGCTGCACGACCGACGAGCTCCTCGACCAGACCCCGGTCCTTCCAGGTGTACACCTGGAACCACTTGGGCCCGTCGGACACCGCCGCGACCTCCTCGATCGAGCGAGTGCTCATCGTCGACAGCGAGTACGGCACGCCGGCGCGCGCGGCCGGGCGCGCCACCGCCAGCTCACCCGGGGAACAGGCGAGCCGGCTGTAGCCGGTGGGGGCCAGCATCAGCGGCATGGCGACCGGACGCCCGAACAGGGTGGTCGAGATGTCGAGCTCGCTCACGTCGACGAGGACGTTCGGGCAGAACTCCCACTTGGCGAAGCCGGCGGCGTTGGCGGTCAGGGTGCGTTCGTCCTCCGCCCCGCCGTCGAAGTAGTCGAAGACACCGGCCGGCAGCCGCCGCTTGGCGACGCGCCGGAGGTCCTCGATGGTCGCGGTCTTGCCGAGACGCCGCGAGACCGGGTCGAGATCGACCGAGCGGAACCTCGCCACCGATCGGAACGAGTCGTACATGCTGCCGATGCCCACGCGCCCAGCGTACGGAGCGGAACGTGTCGGGCACACACCGGCACCGGGCCGCGGTCACGGCAGGTCGGTCACCCGGCCGCCGGAGCGCCAGTAGCGGTTGACCCCGTCGCGGTGATCGCGGTCGAGGAACCCCTCGTCGACCAGATGGCGGCGCAGCGCCGCCCGGTCCGGGTGGAAGGCCCCGAGCAGCGCGTCGACGTCGGCCTCGGTGTAGTGACGCCCGAGATCGAACTCGAGCGCGAGGCGTTCCAGCACGACCAACCGCTTGGCGCGGCCCGTCGGGATCTCGTCGAGCACCCGGCCGGAGAAGTAGCGAGCCAGGACACGCCGCTCGTCGTCGGTCATCCCGAACCCGATCACCGGATCCATCGGCAGCTCCGCGTCCGCCGCGAGCGTGGCCGCCTCGGTCAGGACTGCCGGGTCGAGGCGGTAAACGCCTGCCGACTCGCTCACCAACCCGACACTGCGCAGGTCGCCGAGCACGGCCAGGACCTCTCTCACCGGGAGATCGACCTGCCGGGCGATCTCGTCGCTGCGGGCGCCGTCCCCGTGCCGAGGGGCGGCGAGCATGCCCGCGACCGCGAGGCGTCGTCGCTCGAGGAGGAGCGTGGCGATCGACTGCACGACGCCAGTGAACCACCGGGGTGCCGGTCGCTGCGACCGTCTGTCACACTCTGCGCATGATTGCCGTCACGATCCTCTACCCGCGAACGGACGACGCGACGTTCGAGATGGACTACTACACGGGCACGCACATGCCGATGTTCGCCGCGGCGCTCGGCGACGCGTGCCGCGGCTGGGGTGCGGCCGCGGTCGACGGCGGGAGGTGGACGGCGATGGGTTGGCTGAACGTCGAGTCGCGCGAAGCATTCGACGCGGCGATGGCGGTGGACGGCGCGAAGATCCTGGGTGACGTCCCCAACTACACCAACACCCGGCCCGAGCTCGTCATCGGCGAAGTCGCGCACACCGTGTACTCGGGTTGATGGCACGGGTCGGAGGAACGGCGACCTCCGGGTTCCCGCCACCTCAGGGTTGGGGCGGACTCCCGGGCATGCCGTCCATGCCCGAGTTGGGTCGCGCCTCGGCCAGGAGTCCTTCGACGATCGCGCCGAGCAGGGTCGGGTCGTCGACCGGGGTGGCCTCGGGTCCGCGCACCCATCCCTCGGCCACGGCGAACACCCGGCCGCTGGCCTCGAACACCCGGCCGGTGACGTCGCCCGACTCCTCGCTCGCCAACCAGGTGACGATCGGTGCGATCCAGCGGGGCGACATGGCGGCGCGGTCCTCGTCGCTCCCCTCCCCCATGCCGAGGTTCTCGGTCATCCTCGTCAGCGCGGCGGGTGCCACGGCGTTGACGGTGACGCCGTAGCGGGCGACCTCCAGCGCAGCGATCGTCGTGAAGGCCGCGATCCCCGCCTTGGCCGCGCCGTAGTTCGACTGACCGGGATTGCCGTAGATGCCGGACACCGACGTCGTGTTGATGATCCGCCCACTGACGTGATCGCCGGCCTTGGCCCGCTCGCGCCAGTACCCGATCGCATGGTGGCTGGGCGCGAACGTGCCCTTCAGGTGGACCTCGATGACCGCGTCCCACTCGGCCTCGGTCATGTTCACGAGCATCCGGTCGCGCAGGATCCCGGCGTTGTTGACCACGGCGTGCAGATCACCGAACGCGTCGATCGCGGCCTCGATCATGCGTCGGGCGCCGTCGAAGTCGGCGACGTTCTCCCCGTCCGCGATCGCCGTGCCGCCCGCCGCCGCGATCTCCTCGACGACGGCGGCCGCGAGACCCCGGTCGTCGCCGCTGCCGTCGACCGCGCCGCCGAGGTCGTTGACGACGACCCGCGCGCCGTGACGGGCCAGGCTGAGCGCGTGCTCCCGCCCGATGCCGCGCCCGGCGCCCGTGACCACCACGACTCGTCCTTCGCACAGCCGGCTCACGATGATCCTCCTCGGTCGTCCGGGCCCCGGTCGCGGGCTCCGCTGGGTGACGATCGTACGGCGGAGGTCCGATCGCCCGAGAGCCAGGGCCGACCGCGCGCATCACGGTCGCGATCGCGACCGGCGAGCGTAGGCTCGCCGACGTGTCGACCGCCGACCACGCCCTTGCGTGCCCGCCGATCGGACGGGTGACCGACGTCGTCGTGGTCGGCGCCGGGCCGGCCGGCATCGCCGCGGCCGTCGGCTTGCGCCGCGCCGGGCGCTCGATCGTGGTCCTCGACAAGGCCCGGTTCCCGCGGGACAAGTGCTGCGGCGACGGGTTGACCACGCTGGCGCTCCGCGAGCTCGAACACCTCGGGCTCGATCCCGACGAGGTACCGAACTGGTTCGACGTCGACGGCGCCCGCTTGCGGTCGCCGTCCGGCGACGAGGTCGTCGTGCCGCTGCCGACCGTCGGCCGCTACGCGGCGATCGTCCCCCGGGTCGACCTCGACGCCTCGCTGGTCGATCTCGCCCGGACGGCCGGGATCGAGGTCCTCGACGGCCACGGTGTCGTCGACGTCCGATCGCGCACCGGCCACGTCGACGTCGTCGCCGAGGGTCTGGCACCGATCCGGTGCCGGTACGTGGTCGCGGCCGACGGCATGTGGAGCCCGGTCCGCAAGCTCGTCGGCGCCTCGGTTCCCGGCTACCGCGGTGAGTGGCACGCGTTCCGGCAGTATGCGAGCGGCGTGACCGGGTCGGCGCGCGACGACCTGTGGGTCTGGTTCGAACCCGACCTGCTCCCCGGCTACGCGTGGTCGTTCCCGCTCCCGGGCGGACGGGTCAACATCGGGTTCGGTGTGCTCCGCGACGGCTCCCGCCGCATCCGGGACATGGCCGAGCTCTGGCGCGATCTGCTCGAGCGCCCCCACATCCGCGCCGCGCTCGGTCCCGACGCCGTGCTCGAGGGCCGGCACACGGCCTGGCCGATCCCGGCCCGGGTGGACGACGTCGCGCTGACCCACGGCCGGGTGCTGTTCGTCGGCGACGCCGCTGCCGCGACCGACGTGATGACCGGCGAGGGCATCGGCCAGGCGCTGGTGACCGGTCGCCTCGCAGCCGAGGCGATCGTGACCGCCGGCGCGCTCCAACCGGCCGTCGCTGCCGACCACTACGAGGGCGCGGTCGAGCACGAGCTGTTCGCCGACCATCGGATGTCGAGACGGCTCGGACGGGTGCTCCGGCACCGGCGTGGAGCGATCGGTGCGATCAAGGTCGTCGCACACAGCGGCGAGTGGGGCCGCCGGAACTTCGCCCGCTGGATGTTCGAGGACGAGCCGCGGGCGATCGTGACCTCACCGAGCCGCTGGCACCGTCGCTTCCTCGACCGCCCCGGCGCCTGGGCGGAGCGCACGCCCGCGTGACACCGGGCGCCGCTCGAGCGCCTCTTCAGTCGATCAGGTCGCGCAGTCGCTCGACGGTGCCCGCAGGGTCGTCGCCGACGGGGTCGACCGACAGGTGGGTGACGCCGGCTTCGCGATAGGCGGCGATGCGCTCCTTCACGTGACCGGCCGGGCCGACGAGGTTGGTGCTCTCCAACAGCTGCCTCGGCACCCTGGCCGCGGCCTCCTCCTTCCTGCCCGACAGGTACAGGTCCTGGATGTCGCGGGCCTCGTCGACGTAGCCGTACTTCTGGCAGATCGTGTTGTAGAAGTTCTTGTCGCGGGCACCCATCCCGCCCAGGTA
>CBFCWS010000251.1:0-5382 GCA_965601765.1 uncultured Ilumatobacter sp.
CCGATGTCGGTCGATCACGTGATCGCCGACGAGACCGCCACCGCGGTCGTCGACGCCGTCGGCGACGACCTCGACGTCTGGCAGCTCCCGACGCTGTCGATCTCGAAGTCGAACGAGCACGCCTGGTCGCCGGGGACGCTCTGGCTGTCGGCGGAGACGCTCCTCGCCGTGCTCCGCGACCTCGGGCGCTGCGTCGCGGCGACACCGGCCCGCAAGCTCGTCTTCCTGAACGGGCACGGCGGCAACACGACGCTGCTCGCCACCGCACTGCGCGAGCTGCGCCTCGAGCTCGGCCTCCAGACGTTCCTCACGCACCCGTCGCTCCCGCCGGCGTACGGCGGGACATCGACCGAGAGCGAGCTCGGCATGGGCATCCACGGCGGGCTCCACGAGACGTCGGTGTTCATGCACCTGCGTCCCGACCTCGTCGACCTGAGCCGTGCGGAGCGCCGCGTCCCCGACGCCCTTGCCGACAACGACCACGTCAAGTTCGGCGGGTCGGTCATGTTCGGCTGGCTCAGCAACGACTTCCACCCGGACGGCTACATCGGCGACCCCACCGGGGCGTCGGCCGAGTCCGGCGCCGAGCTGTTCGACCACGCGGTCCGGACGATCGGCGAGCAGCTCGCCGAGATCAGCGCCTTCGACTTCGGTCGCTGACCGGCCGCCGTGCGCCCCGTCCCCACACCCGGCCTGCGCCGTGGCGTCTGGCTGTTCCCCAGCCGACCGGCGGGTGGGCTCGTCGAGTGCGTGATCGCTGCCGAAGAGGCCGGCCTCGACGAGGTGTGGATCGCCGACGAAGGTGTCGCCCGCGACCCGGTGTCGGTGCTCGCGGCGGCTGCCCGCGAGACGTCGCACGTGCTGCTCGCGACCGGGATCACGTCGCCGCTGCTGCGCCACCCCGGTGCGCTCGCCTCGGCGCTGACCACCGTCGACGAGCTGAGCGACGGTCGCGCGATCCTCGGGCTCGGTCTCGGCGGCGATCTCTCGCTCGGCCCGTTCGGCATCACGACGGACCGCCCGGTCGGCGTGGTCGCCGATGCGATCCGTCTGGCGCGCTCGGTGATCGACCGGTCGGACGGCCCCGGCTACGCGGTCCCGAAGCACGCGGCGCCTCGCCGACGGGTGCCGATCTGGGTCGGGGCCCGTGGCCGTCAGATGACCGCGATGGCGGCGCGGCTCGCCGACGGCGTGTTCGTGTCGGGCTGCAGCCGGGACGAGCACGACCGGATCGCGGCCGACGTCGCAGCGGCCGGATCGACGGGGCTCGCCCTCTACCAGACCGTCGCGTCGGCCCCGGTACGACCGAGTGAGCTGTCGTGGGACGACGTGGGGAGCTTCCTCGCCACTGAGATCGAGCGCCTCGGCCCGACGTCGGTGGGCGTCAACCTCGTCGACGCGATCGAACCCGGCGGCGCCGACCCGATCGAGCTGGTCGACCGGGCCGCAGCGCTGCTTCGCGACCTTCCGTGACGTGCGCCCGGTCCGCGGTCTCGGCAGCTGCGACCAGTCGGTCGATCATCCCCGGGAACACGAACCCGTGGAAGGGGGCCACGCCGTACCAGTAGATCCTCCCCCACAGCCCGCGGGGCACGAACGTCGCCGTCTGCGTGATCGTACACCGATCGGGGGCGGTGGGATCGGGTTCGATCTCCCACTCGAGGGATGCGACGCCGGGGAGCCGCATCTCTGCCCGCAGCCGGAGCAGGCGGTCGGTCACCAGCGACTCGACGCGCCAGAAGTCGACGGCGTCGCCGATGCGGAGGTGGTCGGGGTCGCGTCGGCCGCGGCGCATCCCGGGCCCGCCGACCAGCGCATCGAGGACGCCGCGCAGCTCCCACAGCCACTCCCCCGCGTACCAGCCGCGCTCGCCGCCGATCCCGCACACGGTGGCGAACATCGCGTGCGGGCTCGCCGCGACGGCGCGCACCCTCGTGTCGCTCGACACCGATCCGCCGGCCCACTCGGGGTCGGTCGGGAGCGGGGACGCCGGCGCGTCGCCGGCGGCGTCGGACCAACTGGTCAGGACGTTGCGGGTCTCGACCCGTCGCAGCGCCAGCTCGACCGACTCGCGGTACCCGATCCGCGGCCCCGGGCAGAGCTCGACGATCGAGTCGTCGCGGACGACGACCTCGTTCACGAGGCTCGACACGAGCGGCCGCGCGAGCGCCCGCGGGAGCGGCGTCACCAGCCCGACCCAGAGCGACGAGAGCCGTGGGGTCAGGACCGGGATCGGGATGATCACCCGCGGGCGGAGCCCGGCCGCGTCGGCGTAGATCGACATCATCTGTCGGTAGGTGAGCACGTCGGGCCCGCCGATCTCGAGCACGCGACCGGCGGTCTCGTCGACGGCGAGGACCTGGACGAGGTAGCGCAGCACGTCTCGCACCGCGATCGGCTGGCACCTGGTGTCGACCCACTTGGGGGTCACCATCACCGGCAGGACCTCGACGAGGTACCGCAGCATCTCGAAGCTCGCGCTGCCGGAACCGATGATGACGGCCGCCCGGAGCTCGGTGACCGGGACGGGGCCGTCGGCGAGGACCTCGCCGACCCGGTGTCGGCTGCGGAGATGGTCGGACAGCCCGACGCTGTTGCCATCGGCGTCGGCGGCGCCGAGCCCGCCCTGGTAGCCGATGCGGCCCACGCCGGCACGGGCGGCTGCGTCGCGCAGGTTCGCCGCACCGGCCGCCTCGCGCTCGGTCCAGTCGGGGCCCTCGCCGATGCTGTGGATCAGGTAGTAGACGGCGTCGACGCCAGCGACCGCGTCGGACAGATCCCCCTCGATGTCGCCCCGGACGACGTCGACGTCGGCGCGCCACGAGGCCGAGTCGAGCTTGGCCGGGGTGCGTGCGAGGCACCGCACGCGGTAGCCCGCGCTCAGCAGCTCCCCGACGAGGCGGCCACCGATGTAGCCCGACGCGCCGGCGACGAGCACGAGCGATCCGGGTGGCACCATGGCGACGAGGGTACGTGCCACGGGGTCGGGGCGGTCAGTCCTGAGCGGACTGGTCGATGCCGTCGGTCGCCGGTTCAGCGGTCGCGGATGACCTCGAGGCGCTCGCACACCGGCGTGCGCTCGTGGGCGCCCATCGCCTCGGCCACGCGTGCGAGGTCGTGCTCCGGGATCGCCTCCCACTGCCCTATCGAGGCCCACCAGATCACGGCGTGGATCCTCGTCGGGTCGTCGATCGATCGCCACATCTCCTTGCTCACGAATCCGTCCTGGCGCTCGAGGAACCGGCTCCAGTGCGCCTCCTCGTGCCGGAGCCACTCGGCGAGCTCGTCGACCGGTACGTCGAAGGTGAGGTGTTCCACGACCATGCGGGGACGGTAGCGCTCCGGAGCGGCGGACGGTGGTGCTCGTGCGCTCGTGTAAACGCAGTGTGAACGGCCGGTCAGTGTCCTGTCACCGGCCGGGACGACCCCGTGGCAGCGGCTACGGTGCGAGGAACCCCTCGGTCGCACATCGGGCGAATCGTCGGGGTGAGAGGAACCGATGACCGCACTCGACTCAGCACCGACATCGACGGGCACGGCGTCGCTCTCGTTCGAGCACGTCGGGATGACGTTCCCCGACGGCACAGAGGCCGTGCAGGACGTGTCGCTCTCGGTCCGACCGGGTGAGTTCGTCACCGTCGTCGGACCGTCGGGGTGCGGGAAGTCGACGCTCCTGAAGATCGCCTCCGGCCTCCTCGAGGCGACGACCGGCGTGGTGGAGGTCGATCGCGCTGATCTCGGCTACGTGTTCCAGGACCCGACGCTGCTGCCGTGGCGGACGGTCCAGCGCAACGTCGAGCTCAACGCCGAGCTCCAGGGCATGTCCCGAGCCGAGCGGCGGCGGAAGGCGGCCGAGGCGATCGAGCTCGTCAGCCTCGTCGGACACGAGGACAAGTACCCCAAGCAGCTCTCCGGCGGGATGAAGATGCGCTGCTCGCTGGCCCGCTCGCTCGTGCTGCGACCGTCGGTGTTCCTGTTCGACGAGCCGTTCGGCGCCCTCGACGAGATCACGCGTGAGTTCCTCAACGACGAGCTGATCCGGCTGTTCGTCTCGGAGCGCTTCGCCGGTCTGTTCATCACCCACTCGATCCAGGAGGCGGTCTTCCTGAGCACCAGGGTGCTCGTCATGTCGGCCCGTCCGGGGAGGATCATCGGCGACTACGAGGTCCCGTTCGGCGCCGAGCGCCCGCACGACCTCCGCTTCGAGCCGGCGTTCGCCGAGCTCTGCGGCCGGATCAACAACGACTTGAAGGTGGCGCACGAATGACGGCGACGCGGCACGACTCGGTGACCGAGCACGACCACGACCCCGAGGAGCTCGCCGAGGCGGCGGCGCTCGGATCGGTGAGCGGAACCGGTCGCGATGCGGTCGCGCCCAGCGCACGCGGTGCGGGATGGTGGGCCAAGACATGGCCGCCGGCACTCACCTTCGGGCTGTTCATCGGCATCTGGTACGCCTACTCCTCGATCCGGTTCGATGTCGCGGCCCGGCGCATCAACACGCTGCCGTACCCCCACGAGGTCATCCAGGACGGTTTCCTCCCGCTGTGGGACCCGGACAACACCGACGGCCTCAGGCCGATCCTCGGCTTCATGTGGCCGACGCTGAAGGTGACGTTGATCGGCCTGGCGATCTCGATCGTCCTCGGGGTGCTGATCGCCGTGATCATGAACCTGTCGAAGTCGGCGGAACGGGCGATCTTCCCGTACGCCGTCGTGCTCCAGACCGTGCCGGTACTCGCCATCACGCCGCTGCTCACGCAGCTGTTCGGCGAGGAGATGAGCGTCCGGATCGTCGTCGTCGTGCTGATCGCGACGTTCCCGGTCATCACCAACACCCTGTTCGGGCTCCAGTCGGCCGACAAGCTCCACCACGACCTGTTCACCCTCAACCGGGTCAACCGCTGGACGCGCCTGTGGAAGCTGGAGCTGCCCGGGGCGGTCCCGGCGCTGATGACGGGCCTGCGCATCGCGTCCGGCGGCGCGGTGATCGGCGCCGTCGTCGCCGACTTCTTCTTCACCCGGGGTGAGCAGGGCATCGGGTACTACATCCGGGTCAAGCAGCAGCGTGCTGTCGAGCGCCCGGAGATGTTCGCCGGCACGATCACGGCGTCGCTGTTCGGCGTCGTCATGTTCATCGTGATCGGTTGGATCACCCATCGGGCGATCCGAAGCTGGCACGACTCGGCACGCGGACCAGCGTGATCCGCCGTCGGTCGTACCAGATCCGCACCAGCGTGACCTGAGCGTCACCGACTCAAGGGGAGGACCCACCATGAAGAGCAGGAAGACGCTGGCCGCGTTCGCCGCTGTCTCGCTCGTGCTCGCCGCCTGTGGCGACGACGACGACGCAGCCGACGAGCCCGCCGACGAGCCGGCCGA
>CBFCWS010000252.1:0-5369 GCA_965601765.1 uncultured Ilumatobacter sp.
GCCTGGCTTGCTTCGTCACGGGAAGGCGGCGGCGAGTACGTCGTCGTAGGTGCTGGCGAGGTGGAACGTCATCTGGTCGCGAACGGACTCGGGGACGTCGTCGAGATCGGGGCCGTTGCGCTGCGGCAGGACGACCTCGGTCAGACCGCTGCGGTGGGCGGCGAGGACCTTCTGCTTGACGCCGCCGATCGGCAGGACCTGCCCCTGGAGGGTGATCTCGCCGGTCATGCCGACCGTCGGCTTGACCGCGTTGCCCGTCAGCAGCGACACGATCGCCGTCGTCATCGTGATGCCGGCGGACGGGCCGTCCTTCGGGACGGCCCCGGCCGGGACGTGGACGTGGAACCGGCGCCGCAGCGCGTCGGCATCCAGCCCGAGCTCGTCGGCGTGGCTGCGCACGTAGTTGAGCGCGATCTGGGCCGACTCCTTCATCACGTCGCCGAGCTGGCCGGTGAGGGTGAGCCCGGGTTCGGCGTCGGGCCCGGTCGGGAACGCGGTCGTCTCGACGAACAGCACGTCGCCGCCGACGCCGGTCACCGCCAGGCCGGTCGCCACACCCGGCACCGCGGTGCGCTCGGGCACCGCCACCCCCCGGTCGCCCGCCTTGGGCCGGCCGATCCACTCGATCAGCTCGTCGGGACGGATCACCACCGGCGTGTCGGCGCCGGTCGCGACCCGGCCGGCGACCTTGCGGACGAGGCGGCCGAGCTCGCGCTCGAGGCTGCGGACCCCCGCCTCACGGGTGTACCCGTCGATGATCGCGGCGATCACGTCGCGGCCGATCGTCACCTCGTCGTCCCTGAGCCCGGATCGCTCGATCTGGCGGGGCGCGAGGTACCGCTCGGCGATGAAGGTCTTCTCGTCGTCGGTGTAGCCGTCGAGCCGGATCAGGTCCATCCGGTCGAGCAGCGCCGCCGGGATCGTGTCGGCGACGTTCGCGGTGGCGATGAAGACGACCTCCGACAGGTCGAGGTCGACCTCGAGGTAGTGGTCGCGGAACGTGTGGTTCTGGCCGGGGTCGAGCACCTCGAGCAGCGCCGCGGTCGGGTCGCCCGACCACCCGCCCGCCGACAGCTTGTCGACCTCGTCGAGGAGGATCACCGGGTTCATGGTGCCGGCCTCGGTCAGCGCGTTGACGATCCGGCCCGGCCGGGAGCCGACGTACGTGCGGCGGTGGCCGCGGATCTCGGCCTCGTCGCGGATCCCGCCGAGCGCGACGCGCACGAACTCGCGCCCCATCGCCCGCGCGATCGACTCGCCGAGGGAGGTCTTGCCCACGCCGGGAGGACCGACGAGCGTGATCACCGACCCGTGGCCACGCACCGCCCGACCGCCGTCGGCGTCGACGCGCTCGTCCAGTCCACGGTCGCGGCGGAGCTTGCGCGTCGCGAGGAACTCGACGATCCGCTCCTTGACGTCGTCGAGACCGTAGTGGTCGGCGTCGAGCACCGCCTGCGCCCCGGCGAGGTCGCCCGAGTCGTCGGACCGCTCGGTCCAGGGCAGCTCGAAGATGCGATCGAGCCAGGTCCGGATCCACGAGTGCTCCGGCGACTGGGCGCTCATCTGCTCGAACCGGTCGAGTTCCTTGGCGACGAAGTCGGTGACGGCGGGCGCGACGAGACCCGTGTCGACCAGGGCGACGAGCTTGCCGCGGAACTCACCGACGACGTCGTCGCTGCCCTCGCCGAGCTCTCGCCGGATCGCGTCGAGCTGCCGGCGGAGCACGTACTCGCGCTGCTGACGGTCCATCCCCTCGCTGACGTCGTTGCGGATCGCCTCGGCCACGGTCAGCTCCGTCAGGTGGTCGCGAGCCCACGCATGGATCGCATCGACGCGCTCGCCCAGGTCGATCGCCTGGAGGACCCGGAGCCGATCGGCGTCGGCGAACTCGGCCCAGAGCGCGACCCCGTCCGCGAGCGCGCCCGGGTGCGAGGTGGTCCGCAGCAGCTCGGGCAGGCGGCGTGAGTTGCGCCGCTCTGCGATCAGCTCGAGCGTCGCGCGCAGCTCGCGCGTTGCCGCGAGCACCCGCTCGGACGGTTCGGGGTCGATGATCGGCGCGGCGTCGACGCGCTCGACCGAGCTGTCGGCCGAGTCGTCGACCGAGCTGTCGGCGACGCCGTCGTCGTCGGTCGCCGACTCGGCGCGGCCCGCGATGCGGGCACGCTGCTCGGCGAGCAGGATCGCCGTGGGCGTTCCGTTGGGCAGGTTGCCGACGTCGGGGACACGGGCGATGACCCCGATCGTGCGCTCGCCACCACCGGTGAGCACGATGCGCCGGCTCCCGGTGTCGCCGGTGGCCGCGCCGATCGCCGCTCGCACGGGTTCGGCGTCGGCGCCGGTCAGCGCGATCGCCACCGTCGCCCCGGGCAGGAGCGGCGCCGGCAGGTGGAGTGCGGGGAGGCGGGTACGTGTCCGGGGGGTCGACATGCCCTCACCATATGATCGGATTTCATGAGTCACAACGACTCATGATTACAACGTTTCAGCCGACTGCGGCCCGGTGGCGGGATCAGAAGGAGAGCGCCGCGATCGGGGGTCCGACCGCGAGTGCCCCGTCCAGGGCCGCGAGCAGCTCGAGTGGCCCGGCGAGGTCGTCGGTCAGGGCGAGACCGGAGGCCGGCTTGACGCCGAACCAGCAGCGGCTGAAGGCCCCGACCGAGGCATCCAGCGTCGGCAGATCGGCGCGCCGGCCGGGTTCTGCGCTCGACACGTCGGCGATCCGCACGACGTGGTCGCCGCCGATCCCGTCCCACGACGAGGCCGCGAGATCGAGCAACGGGTCGCGCAGGCGGAGGTTGAACTCGACGGGCTCGCCCGGCCACGACCGGGCGGCGACCACGGGCCCCACGTCGAGGATGCGGAACTGCCACCAGGCCACCGCCCGGAACCCGACCTCGTGCTCCGACTTGAGACGCTCCATCCTCGCTCGGAACGGTTTGGTCAGCAGGTCCTGCAACTGGATCTCGGCCGGCTCGGGCATGGAGATGGTCGCGACCTGGTCGCCGAGCTCGTTCAGCAGCCGCAACAGCTCGAGCAACTGCTCGCCCGTCCGGTAGGCGACCATGTGGATCGAGTACGGCCCGCTCTCCCCCTTCGTCGAGCCGCCGACGAAGTGCGTCAGCTCCCCGCCGGTCCGGTACCCGAGCACGAACGGCTCGGACGCCCAGACGAGCTCGGCCTCGGTCAGCCCAGGGGGGTCGAGCGCGATCCCCCCGTGCACTCGCTTGCGGGTCCGCAGCGCCTGGTGGACCTCGGCCCAGTCCTCGGGCCCCAGCCGCACCGGGCGGCGATACGGGACGTCGACCCGCAGCGACCCGGGGTCGAACCCCGCGAGGATCTGATAACCCGCCGTGCCGAACCCGAACCGGTCGTAGAAGCCCTGCTCGAACATGCCGAGCGCCGCCACCGCCGCACCTTCGGACGCGCCCGCTGCGAGCGCGTTGGCGGTCAGCCGGCTCGCGAACCCGTTGCGGCGGGCGACGCGCGACGTGGTCACCGCCGTGATCGCGCACAGCGGCAGGTCGACCTCCTGGTACCGGATCACGCCAGGCGATCGGTGCGTTGCCGCCTCGGCCTCGCCGTCGAGCATCCCGACCTCGGCCGTCCCCGCCGCGAAGAACGGCTCCATCGCGGCGCGGTGCTCGTCGGACGTCGCCCAACCGGTCTCGGTCCAGATCCGCTGGACGTGGCCCAGGTCGCGCTCGGCCGAGTAGGGCAGGATCGCGCCATCGGGGATCTCGTCCCCGGTCCGGGGCGTCGTCCCCGCAGTGGTCGAGTCGGTCACGGCCATCACCTCCGGGGGACAACGTACTGTCGGGCGATCTGCGCGCCACGACCGGTTTCGTTCGCCCGAGACCGCCTGCTCGGTGCGGGGACGGCGAGGGTCGATCGCCGCCGATTCCCTCTCGTTAGTGACTCGCCGCGGGCGAGCGGTACAGTCGCCGCATGGGCAGCACGCCCGACGCACCACATCTGCATCCGCACCTGCCCATCTGCATCTGATTCGACGCGAAGGAAGCCACGTGCCCGACACCATCACCATCACCGACGACCGCACCGGCAAGACCGTGACCGTCCCGATCGAGGGCGGCGTGTTCCCCTCGAGCGCCATCCGTGAGCTCGATCCGTCGCTGTTCATGTACGACCCGGCCTTCATGTCGACCGCGGCGTGCCAGTCGGAGATCACGTACCTGGACGGTGCCGCCGGCATCCTGCGCTATCGCGGGTACCCGATCGAGCAACTGGCCGAGCAGTCGACCTTCCTCGAGGTCGCATACCTCCTCCTCCACGGCGAGCTCCCCACCGAAGCCGAGTACCTGGAGTGGAAGCACGAGATCACCCACCACACGTTCATCCACGAGAACATGCGCAAACGGTTCGTCGACGGCTTCCACTACGACGCCCACCCGATGGGGCTGTTCGTGTCGGCGATCGCGGCCCTCGGCACGTTCTACGACGGGGCCAAGGACATCCACGACCTCGACACCCGCCGCAAGCAGACGATGCGACTGATCGCGAAGACGCCCACGATCGCGGCGATGTCGTACCGCTTCTCGCGGGGTCTGCCGTTCAACTACCCCGAGAACGACCTGTCGTACCCGGCCAACTTCCTCAACATGATGTGGAGGATCGGCCAGTACGAGGTCGACCCCGTGCTCGAACGGGCGATGGACGTGCTGTTCATCCTCCACGCCGACCACGAGCAGAACTGCGGCACCACCGCGATGCGCGTCGTCGGGTCGAGCGAATCCGACCCGTACTCGTCGGCCGCCGCGGCCGGCAGCGCCCTCTACGGGCCGCTGCACGGCGGCGCCAACGAAGCGGTCGTGCGCATGCTGACCCGGATCGGGTCCGTCGAGAACGTCCCGGCCTTCATCGAATCGGTCAAGCGTGGCGAGGGCCGCCTGATGGGCTTCGGCCACCGCGTGTACAAGAACTACGACCCGCGGGCGAAGATCGTGAAGGAGACCGCCGACAGCGTGTTCGCGGTCACCGGCAAGAACCCGCTGCTCGACATCGCCCTCGCGCTCGAAGAGGTCGCCCTCGAGGACTCCTACTTCGTCGACCGCAAGCTCTACCCGAACGTCGACTTCTACTCGGGGTTGATCTACCAGGCGATGGGCTTCCCGGTCGACATGTTCACCGTCCTGTTCGCGATCCCGCGCACCGCCGGCTGGCTCGCCCACTGGGAGGAGCTCCTCACCGACCCGGCCCAGAAGATCTCGCGGCCTCGGCAGTGGTACACCGGCCCCGATCCCCGCGACTACGTCGGCATCGCCGACCGCTGACGCCCCAACGCATCGCGCATGGTGCCGGGCACCTGCGCGACAAGATGTAGGCCGTGGACTTCGCCTGGACCCCTGAGCAGC
>CBFCWS010000253.1:0-5334 GCA_965601765.1 uncultured Ilumatobacter sp.
CGGCCCTCTTCCGCCGTCCAGCGGCGCACCCACGTCCCCCAGGCACCCTCGCGCCCGAACATCCGCTCGACGGTGCGGAAGTAGTAGGGGAGGTTGTCCTCGGTGAGCAGGTTGACGACGAGCGACGAGCGGATCGCATCGTCGATCTCGACCCCTGCGAGGTCGGCGTCGTCGGGCGACCATGCCGCGCCGGGCTCGAAGTCGCGCCCCCGGCCGTGGGGGACGACCTCGTGCGGGAACCACTCCCGCGAGGTGGCGAGATGGCGCTCGAGCAACTGCTCGACGGTACCGTCGAGCTCGAGGAGGAGGGCGTCTGAGGCGAGCACGTGTCCATCATACGCCTACCGACCAGTAGGTAGACACCCTGTGTGGGTGAAGATGTGGATGAACCGGCGACGAGCGCGGTCGGGCGGGGTCCGACGACCGCCTCCACGAGCCGGGTCAGCTCGGCGCCGGGCGGGGCGTCACCCGCCGAACGCGTCGACGGCGACCGGGTACCCGGCGGCGGCGATGCCGGCGACGAGGTCGCGCCCGTGCTTGGCGTTGCGGATCTCGAACGTCGCCCGCAGGCCGGTCTCGCGCACGTGGAGATCGACGCCTTCGCGGACGTGTTGCACGTCGATCACGTTCGCGCCCACCGACGCGCACACCCCGAGGAGCCGTGCGAGTCCGCCGGGGCGGTCGTCGATGCGGACGAACACGGTGATGCGCCGGCCGGCGCGCGTCTCGTGTCGGAGGATCAGGCTCGGCATGCTCCCGAGATCGACGTTGCCGCCCGAGAGCACGACGCACGTCACGCCGGTGGGGGCGGGCGTGACCGCGCCGCTCAGCAGTGCGGCGATACCGACGGCCCCCGCACCCTCGACGACCAGCTTCGCCCGCTCGCTGAGGAGCAGCATCGCGTCGGCGATCGTGTCCTCGTCGACGGTGACGACGTCGTCGACCAGACGCTCGACGATCGGTCGTGTGATCGCGCCGGGCGACTTGACCGCGATGCCGTCGGCCAGGGTCGGCACCGGCCCGGACGGTGGCGGGTCGCCCGCGTACGGCGCGCACACGGCCGCCTGCACCCCGACGATCCGCACCTCGGGCCGCAGGGCGCGGAGCGCGGTCGCCACGCCGGCCAGGAGGCCGCCCCCGCCGAGCGGGACGAGCACGGCTGCCAGATCGTCGACGTCCTCGGCGAGCTCGAGCCCGAGGGTGCCCTGGCCCGCGATCACGTCGGGGTCGTCGTACGGGTGGCAGAACGCGGCACCCGTACCGGCGGCATGCGCCATCGACGCTGCCACGGCCTCGGTCAGGCTGGCCCCGGCCTCGGTGACGGTGGCGCCGTAGCCCTCGCAGGCCGCGATCTTGGCGAGCGGTGCGCCCTCCGGCACGAAGATCTCGCACGGGACCCCGTGGTGGGCAGCGGCCAGTGCGAGTGCCTGCGCGTGGTTGCCGGCGCTCCCGGCGGTCACGCCGACGTCGGCGTCCGACCCGAGTCGGTGGAGGCGGTGGAGCGCGCCGCGCACCTTGAACGCGCCCGTGCGCTGGAGGTTCTCGGCCTTGAGCGCGATGGTGCCGCCGACGAGCGCACCCATCGTGATCGACGACAGCACGGGTGTCCGCTTGACGATCGGTGCCCCGCTCTCCACCGCTGCCCGGATCGCCTCGAGGCCGATGCCGGAGCCTGTCGGGACGTCGTCGCGCACGATGCGACGGTACGCCACGGCGGCCCGACTCGGGTGCACCGGCGGGCGATCCGACGGATCGGTCGGGGTTGGGTCGCCCGTCAAGACCCCTGGTAACGTCGCTGCCCGATGTCGCTGTTTCTTCGCGATTACCTCACCGTCGTCTGGTTCGGGCTGGCCGCCATCCTCATGGGTGGCCTGCTGCTCGGCGTCGCGGCGGCGCTGCGCCCGTCGCGGCCCGGTCCCGAGAAGCTGATCGCCTACGAGTCCGGCGTCGACCCGGTCGGGATCGGGTGGTCGCAGAGCCAGATCCGCTACTACGTGTTCGCGCTCCTCTTCGTCATCTTCGACGTGGAAGCGGTGTTCATCTTCCCGTGGGCGGCGTCGGTCGAGCGGTACGGCTGGTTCGGGCTGATCGCGATGCTCGTGTTCATCGTGCTGCTGCTCGACGGCCTGGTCTATGCGTGGAAGCGAGGACTCCTTCGATGGGTCTAGTCGATCGGGGCCGGATGCCCGCTCCGCTCACGAAGCTGTTCAACATGGGCCGCTCCTACTCCATGTGGGTGTACCAGTGGGGTCTCGCGTGCTGTGCCATCGAGATGGGCGCGGCCTTCGGCTCGCCCCGCTACGACGTCATGCGGCTCGGGGTGATCCCGCTCCCGGCGAGCCCCCGGCAGGCGGATCTCGTCGTGATCTCCGGCACGGTGACCGACAAGATGGCCCCGGCGATCAAGCGGCTGTACGAGCAGATGCCCGAGCCGAAGTACGTCATCTCGATGGGATCGTGCGCGAACTGCGGCGGCCCCTACTGGGACAGCTACTCGGTCACCAAGGGCGTCGACCAGATCATCCCGGTCGACGTGTACGTGCCGGGTTGCCCGCCTCGGCCCGAGGCGTTGCTGGAGGGCATCGTGCTCCTGCAGCAGCGAATCAAGAACGAGGACATGGGCGCCAAGTGGCGCAACGAGGAGTACACGTCGTTGCAGGCCAGCAGCGCCGAGGAGGCGCCGCCCGACCCGCAGTCGGTGCCGATCGTCGTCGGAGGTGGCCCGATTGAGTGACACCGACGTGGTCGACGATGCACCCGCGGCGCTGCCGGGCGACGGGTTGCGAGAGGGCATCGTCGCCGCGCTCCGCGACGATCTCGGTGACGGTCTGATCGACTCGCACCTGGTTCCCCAGACCGACCTGTGGGTGCGCGTCAGTCCCGAGGCGTGGTCGCTCGCCGGTGCGGCGCTGAAGGCCCAGGGCTTCGAGTTCTTCGACTTCCTGTCGGTGATCGACTGGCTCCCGTCGCCGTACGGGAAGAGCGAGGACGACGCCAGCGCCGAGACCGCAGATGCCGCGGCGGATGCCGGGAGCGAGGCCGACGGCGAGCCCGCCATGAGCTGGGGCTACACCGGCGGTGAGACGCGGTTCCAGATGATCGCACGGCTCACCGACCTGAGCCGGCACGTCGGGGTGACGGTCAAGTCCGACGTCCCCGCGTCGCTGACGATGCCGACGTGGCTCCCGCTCTTCGCCGGCGCCAACTGGCACGAGCGCGAAGCGCACGAGATGTTCGGCATCGGCTTCGACGGCCATCCCGACCTGCGCAACCTCTACCTCCCGACCGACTTCGAGGGCTACCCGCTCCGCAAGGACTTCCCGTTGCTCGCACGCCTGGTCAAGCCGTGGCCGGGGTTCGTCGACGTCGAGCCGATGCCCGACTTCGACGACGACGGAGACGCGTCGTGAGGCTCGCCGCCATGCAACCGAGGAAGGCGCCGGCGACGGGGCCGGCCGCTCGGTCGACCCGACGTGCCCCGCGCCGGTTCGTGCCGAAGTCGAACGAATCGAGCCCGACATGACGCTCGTCAACGAACGCCAGCAGCTCAGCTACATCGCGGCGCAGGCGGCGGACGCTCGCCTGAACGTCGAGCTCGAGACCGAGGGGATGACCCTCAACATCGGTCCCCAGCACCCCGCCACCCACGGCACGCTGCGCATCATCACCCGCCTCGACGGCGAGCAGGTGGTGTGGGCCGAGCCCGTGCCCGGCTACATGCACCGTGGTTACGAGAAGCTGACCGAGGTCCGCACGTTCCCCCAGGTCACGACGCTCATCAACCGGATCGACTGGCTCGGCAGCTTCGCCAACGAGGTGCCCTTCATCCTCGCAGCCGAGCAGTTGATGGAGATCGAGGCGCCGCCGCGCGCCCAGTACATCCGCACGATCCTGTTCGAGCTCAGCCGCATCGCGAACGTCGGCCTGTTCCTCGGCGACCTCGGCGTCCAGATGGGCGCGATCACGCCGGTCTTCATGGCCTTCCGCGACCGCGAGTACGTGCTCAACCTGATGGAGGGTGCGACCGGTGGGCGCTTCCATCCCAACTTCGACCGCATCGGTGGCCTCAAGGACGATCTGCCCAAGGGGTGGATCGCGGAGACCAGGCAGGTCATGAAGAAGCTCTCGACGTTCTGCGACGAGATGGAAGACCTGCTGTTCGGCAACGAGATCTTCCAGAGCCGTATGCGCGGCATCGGCGTCATCCCCGCCGACGTCGCCCAGTCGTACGGTCTGTCTGGTGCCAATCTGCGGGCGGCAGGCGTCGACTACGACCTCCGCCGCGACCAGGACCTGCCGATGGCCTGGGACAAGGCCGACTGGAAGGTCTGGACGCACCCCGACGGCGACTCGTGGGCCCGCTGCTGGATCCGACTCCAGGAGACCCGCGAGGCGATCAAGATCGTCGAGCAGCTCATCGACGACATCCCCGCCGGGCCCGTGATGGCCAAGGTGCCCCGCATCATCAAGGTGCCCGAGGGTGAGGCGTGGGTGTCGACCGAGAACCCCCTCGGCGAGATGGGCTACTACGTGGTGAGCCAGGGCGACCTCGGCCCGTTCCGCGTCAAGATCCGCACTGCGAGCTTCAACAACATCTCGATCGTCCCGTGGGTGCTGAAGGGCGTGTACGTGCCCGACATCATCACGATCCTCGCCAGCCTCTACTTCATCCTGGGTGACATCGACCGATGAGCGCACTGCTCGCGGTCGAGATCCCGTACTGGGGGCAGTCGCTGTTGCGCGTCCTCGGCGGGCTGCTCGCCGTGTTCCTGCCCGCCGGCCTCATCGTGTACGTGTTCCTGTTCAAGATGATGTCGTTCATGCAGAGCCGCCTCGGCCCGATGGAGGCCGGCCCGTACGGTTCGCTGCAGCTCGCTGCCGAGGTCGGCAAGTGGCTGCAGAAGGAAGACATCATCCCCGAGAACGCCGATCGCGGGATCTTCAAGATCGCCCCGATCATCGTGCTCGTGTCGACCTTCCTGCTGGTGGTCGTCGTCCCCTTCGGTCCCGATGCGTGGCTCACCGACTTCGAGACGGGTGTGTTCTACGCGCTCGCCATCGGATCGGTGTCGGTGATCGGCATCCTGATCGCGGGGTGGGCGAGTGCGAACAAGTACTCCCTGCTCGGCGGTCTGCGTGCCGCCGGCCAGCTGATCGCCTACGAGCTGCCGATGGTGCTGGCGGTCGTCGGCGTGGTCATCCAGGCCGGTTCGATGAACATGCAGCAGATCGTCGTGGCGCAGAACACCTACGAGATCTTCGGCTTCGGCGGCATCGGGTCGCCGTTCGTCATCACCCAGTTCGTCGGCTTCCTGATCTTCATGATCGCCGTGC
>CBFCWS010000254.1:0-5216 GCA_965601765.1 uncultured Ilumatobacter sp.
CGCCGCGCTCGCCCCCCCGCCGCCGCCCGAGCTCGCCCCACCGCCGCCGCCCGAGGTCGACGAGCCACCGCCGCCCGAGCTCGACGAGCCACCGCCGCCCGAGCCACCGCCGCCAGATCCAGCGGACGCCGCGGCCTGCTGTGCCGCGAGCTCGGCCTGCAGGCGCTCGTAGGCCTCGGCGGCACGACGGGCCTCTTCTTCGGCGATCAGCTCGCCGAGGCGCGCTTCTTCGACGCGGCGGCGCTCGAGGTACTCGTCGCGCTTCTCCTCGGTCTGGCGTTGCCGCTCCTCGATCGTCTGGGCGAGTGCGTCGGCCTCGGCGCGCTTGCTCGCCAGCTCGCGACGCTCCTCGTCGAGCTCCGAGATCAACTCGTCGAGGTCGTCGGTGGTGCCCGTGCCGACCGACAGGGCGACACGGCTGAACTGATCGGCGCGCAGGTCGTCGCCGTACACGTCGGCGTTGGAGAACAGCGGCCCGAGCACGTCGGTGCCCGCCCCGGTCAGCGAGCGGACCGCGACCTCGCTGAGATCGCCCCGCAGCTCGGCGAGCTCCGTCTCCCGCTCGGCGACGCGCTTCTCGGCCTCGCCGACCTCGACCGTGAGCTGGTTGAACTGGTCGACCGCCTCGGCGTAGTCCTCGGCGAGGATGTCGGACTGCTCACCGAGCCGTTCGAGCTCATTGACGATGCGGTCGACTTCCCGACGTTGCTCCTCGACGGCGGCCTGGGCGCCTTCGGGGAACATGACGGGGACGGACAGAACGCAGGCGGCCATCACGACGATGGTCTGACGGGCGCGCCGGCGGATGTGGGAAGACGTCGGGCGTTGCATAGGAACGAGACGGAAGTGTATCGAGTATTACGAAAGCGTGTCGATAGCGGGCCGAATGTTTCGGAACCGGCCCGAACGCCCTCTGGGGAGCCGGTGCGCCCGCGATCGCCGGGTCACTCCCACTCGATGGTGCCCGGCGGCTTCGACGTGATGTCGTACACGACGCGGTTGACGCCCTCGACCTCGTTGATGATCCGCTGCGACATCACCTCGAGCGTGTCGTAAGGCACCCTCGCCCAGTCCGCGGTCATCGCGTCGTCGCTGGTGACCGCCCGGATCACGATCGGGTGGCCGTAGGTCCGCTCGTCGCCCATCACGCCGACGGAGCGCACGTCGGCGAGCAGCGCGGCGTACGACTGCCAGATCTCCCGCTCGAGTCCGGCCGCTCGCAGTTCCTCCCGGACGATCGCGTCGGCGCGTTGGAGCAGGGCGACCCGATCGGGCGTGACCTCGCCGATGATCCGGACGCCGAGGCCGGGTCCGGGGAACGGCTGGCGCCACACCATCTCGTCCGGCAGGCCGAGCTCGGTCCCGAGGGCTCGCACCTCGTCCTTGAAGAGGTCGCGGAGCGGCTCCACGAGCTCGAGCTCCATGTCGTCGGGCAACCCGCCGACGTTGTGGTGGCTCTTGATGACCGCTGCGGTCCCCGCAGCTCCCCCGCTCTCGATGAGATCGGGATAGAGCGTGCCCTGCACCAGGAACCGGGCGTCCTGCAACCCCCCGGTGTAGCGCTCGAACGTGCGGATGAACTGCTCGCCGATCGCCTTGCGCTTCGCCTCCGGCTCGGTGACGCCCGCGAGCGCCGCGAAGAAGCGCTCGCCCGCGTCGGCGTGGATCAGCTCGATACCGAGATGCCGACGGAACGTCTCGAGCACCTGCTCCGACTCCCCGAGGCGCATCAATCCGGTGTCGACGTACACGCAGGTCAGCTGCGAACCGATCGCCCGGTGCACCAGCGCCGCCGCGACCGACGAGTCGACGCCTCCCGACAGGCCGCAGATCACCCGGGCGTCGCCGACCTGCGCCCGGATCGCGTCGACCTGGTCGTCGACGACCGACGACATCTTCCAGTCCGGCCGGCACCCGGCGAGCCGGTGGACGAACTGCTCGAGCAGGGCCATCCCGTACGGCGAGTGGCGGACCTCGGGGTGGTGCTGCACGGCGAAGATCCCCCGATCGGGTGCCTCGAAGGCCGCCACCGGGGCGTCGGGCGTGGCAGCGGTGGAGGTGAAGCCCGGCGGCGCCTCGGTCACCGCGTCGAAGTGGCTCATCCAGACGTCCTGCACGGCGGGGATGTCGTCGCCGAGCAGCGCCGAGGGCGCGTCGTCGAGGCGCGTGAGGACGGCGCGCCCGTACTCACCGCGCATCTGGCGACCGACCGTTCCACCGAGCTGTTGCGCGATGAGCTGGGCGCCGTAGCAGATGCCGAGGATGGGGATGCCGAGGTCGTAGATCGCCGGATCGAGCGACGGGGCGCCCTCGACGTGGACGCTCTTGGGGCCGCCGGACAGGATCACCGCAGCCGGTCGGCGATCGGCGATCTCGGCGGCCGAGATCGAGTGCGGGACGATCTCGGAGAAGACGGCCAGCTCGCGCACCCGCCGTGCGATCAGCTGGGCGTACTGCGCACCGAAGTCGACGACGAGCACCGTGTCGTGGGAGGCGGCCGTACCGGGGTGGGAGGTCAAGGCACCGATGGTAGACAGTCGGACATGCCACCACGAAGCACCGTGCACGTGCGGCGGTGGCCGGTCGGGACGAGAGCGACCATCGCCCTCTCGGCCGTCCTCGTCGTCGGGGCGTGGGTCGTCCTCGCAGCTCCCGCGATCGCGGCGACCGCTCCCCCGCCCGACACGATCAACGACTTCCTGCCCGAGCAGCGCAACATCGGCGACTGCCTGGGGGCGCTGCAACGGCCCGGCTGCGGCAGCGAGGCGCGCGGCGGATGGCGCCAGGGACTGATCTTCCTCGCCCTGCTGGGCGGGCTGGCGGTCGTCGCGGCCCGAATCGTGATCGCCGGCCGGCGCCGCTCGGGGGGCGAGACCAGCTGAGCCGGTCGGTGCCCCGCAGCGGTCGATCGTGACGTACCGTGCGCTGGTGACACCTGACGAGTTCCGCCGTCACGGCTACGAGTTGATCGACCTCGTCGCCGACTACCTGGAGCACACCGACGAGCGTCGGATCGTGCCGGCGATCGAGCCGGGCGACGTGCGTGCGATGCTGCCCGAGCACCCGCCTGACGCGCCCGAGCCCTGGGAGGCCGTCCGGCGTGACCTCGACGAGATCGTCCTGCCGACGATCGCTCACTGGCAGCACCCCGGCTGGATGGCGTACTTCCCGTGCAACAACAGCTACCCGTCGATCCTCGCCGAGCTGCTGTCTGCGGGCCTCGGCGTCCAGGGCATGAGCTGGGTGACGTCGCCGGCGTGCACGGAGCTCGAGACCCTGATGCTCGACTGGATGCAGGAGCTGCTCGGACTCCCCGACCGCTACCGCTCGACCAGCGAGCACGGCGGCGGGGTCATCCAGGGCTCGGCGAGCGAGGCGACGCTCGTCGCGATCCTCGCCGCCCGCTGGCGCGCCACCGCCGGCAACGTCAATGCGACGGGTGACACGTCGCGACTCACCGCCTACACGACGTCCCAGGCCCACTCGTCGGTGGAGAAGGGGCTGCGCATCGCCGGGATCGGCACCGACCGCCTCCGGATCGTCGATCACGACGAGCGATTCGCGATGCGGCCGGCCGCGCTCGCCGCCGCGATCGAGGCCGACGTCCAGGGTGGCTACGTGCCGTGCATCGTGTCGGCCAACCTCGGCACGACGTCGTCGATGGGGTTCGACCCGCTCCCGGAGATCTCCACGATCTGTTCCGACCGGGGCGTCTGGCTGCACGCCGATGCGGCGATGGCCGGGGTCGCCGCCCTCGCGCCGGAGCTGCGGTGGGTGAACGCCGGGGTCGACGGCGCCGACAGCTACTGCACGAACCCCCACAAGTGGATGGGGATCAACTTCGACTGCACCGTCTTCTGGACCGCCGACCGCCCCGCGCTGCTCGGGGCGCTGAGCATCCTGCCGGAATACCTCCGCTCGGCGGCGGCCGAGGACGGCGCGGCGATCGACTACCGGGACTGGCAGGTGCCGCTCGGCCGGCGCTTCCGGGCGTTGAAGCTGTGGTTCGCGCTCCGCCTCGACGGGGTCGAGGAGATCGCCGGCCGGCTCCGGGACGACGTGGCACTCACCCAGGAGCTCGCCGGATGGATCGCCGACGACGACCGCTTCGAGATCGTCGTGCCGCACAGGCTCAACCTGCTGTGCGTCCGCGTGGCAGCGGACGATCCGGCCTCGGGGGATGCGGCCACCGACGACCTGATCGAGTCGATCAACCGGAGCGGCAGGTTCCACGTCAACCGGACGGTGCTCGCCGGCCGGAGCGTGCTTCGCCTGAGCATCGGGGCGACGATGACCGCCCATCGCCACGTCGCAGCGCTCTGGGATCTCATGCGCGCCACGGTGGACCGGACGGCAGCGACGTCAGCGTCCGGCTAGTGCCGTGGCCGACCGGATCGACGAGGCGTCGCGAGCGGGGAGCCGGCATGCGGACCGGCGCAGACGTCTGCGGCCTGACGGCACGAGTCCGTCAGGCCGTCTCACGCCGGTCCACGAGTTCGGACCGTCCGGACGACTACCGCGGCGGCAACCGCAGCGGCAACCGCAGCGCGCGGTGCAGCAGATCGACGAGGATGTGGGCGGTCACGCCCCAGACCGTCTCGTCGTCGAGATGGAAGAAGTGCAACGTGCGGGAGACACCGTCGACGCCCCAGACCTCGGACCGGTAGGTGTGCGGTGCGGTGAGCTCGGCGAGCGGCAACCACAGGACGCGGTCGACCTCGGCGGTTCGGGGCGCGAGCTCGATCCGCTCCCCCGCGACCGCCACCTTCGGCACGATGTAGCTGCGCGAGACCACCGTGTTCACGTGGGTGAGCTCGCCGACGACCTCGACCGCCGGGGGGTCGAGACCGACCTCCTCGTTGGCCTCGCGCAACGCCGCCTCGGCCGGGGACTCTCCTGGATCGAGCCGTCCCCCCGGGAAGCTGATCTCGCCGCGATGGTGCCGGAGCTCCCACGATCGTCGGGTCAGCAGGACCTCGGGACCCTCCGGTCCGGGTGCGAGGAGCACGAGGACCGCGGACGGGATCGCGCCGGAGAAGGCTGGGACGAGCGGCTCGTCCACCGCCGGGATCGCCGCGCGAGCGGTCGCGAGATCGACCCGATCGCCGAGCGACCACGGCGCCGTCGGCCCGATCCGCCAGCCCGGGGGCCGGGGGACGACCTGGTCACCGCCGGGGCGGACCTCATCGGGATCAACTTCGTCGACGGTTCACCAC
>CBFCWS010000255.1:0-5176 GCA_965601765.1 uncultured Ilumatobacter sp.
ACCTGCCAGAGCTGAAGGCGTCGCGCCCTGAACGTGCCGGCACTCGAGAGCAGGTAGTACCGCCACATCCGACGGAACCGCTCGTCGTACCCGGGGAGCTCGTCCCAGGCCGCGGCGACGTTGGAGTGCCAGGCCATCAGCGTCGGGTCGTAGTCGGCACCGAAGTTCTGCCAGTCCTCGAGCACGAGCCGTCCCTCCGCGGCCCGGGTGATCTGCGCGGCCGACGGCAGCATGGAGTTGGGGAAGATGTAGCGCTCGAACCAGGGGTCGGTCGTCCCGCGCGACCTGAGTCCGCCGATCGTGTGGAGCAGCATCAGGTCGCCCGGGGCGCCGAGGCAGCGTCGGGCGACGTCCATGTAGGTCGGGTAGTTCTTGACACCGACGTGTTCGAACATCCCGATCGAGTAGACCCGATCGAACCGCTCGTCGACCTCGCGGTAGTCCTGCACGAGGATCTCGACGGGGAGATCCGCGCAGCGCTCACGCGCGAGGGCCGCCTGCTCTGCCGAGACGGTGATGCCCACCACCTCGCAGCCGTGGTGCTCCGCCATGTACTGGGCCGCACCTCCCCATCCGCACCCGATGTCGAGCACCCGCATGCCCGGCTCGAGACGGAGCTTCCGAGCGACCAGCTCGAGCTTGGCCTCCTGCGCCGCCGCGAGGTCGTCGGCCGAGCGCCAGTACGCGCAGCTGTACACCATCCGGGGGTCGAGCATCCGCTCGTACAGGTCGTTGCCGATGTCGTAGTGCCGCTCCCCCACCTCGAACGATCGCCGGCGCGTCTGCTGGTTGCGCAGCTTCGCCTCGGCGACACGTGCGACGTTCATCGGCGAGCGCAGCGCACCGGCGACGTCGGCGCGCTGGGCGCGATCGATCATCTGGTCGAGTGCGTCGCAATCCCACCACCCGTCGACGTAGGCCTCGCCGAGGCCGAGCGTCCCGGTCGCCAGCACGCGCCGGTAGAGGCGGTCGTCATGGATGCGGACGTCCCACGGCCGGTCGCCGCCGATGCGAATGTCGGAGTCTGCGAGCAACCGCTCGACGAGTCGTCGAAAGCCTGACATCGGTTCGCGACCGTACCCGATCGTGACGATCGGACCGCGAGTACCTGGTTGGTTCGGCGTCCGCCACGGCGGCCGGCCGACCGGCGCCGAGCAGGTTGGACGAGCGCCGGGTCGTCACGATTGCGTGTCGTCGATCACGGTGATGCCTGGCGGCTGCACGCCGTCCATCGCTGCCAACGCCCGACCGACGGCCGACAGCGGGATGCGCCGGCCGACGAGGGTGCCCGGGTCGAACCGTCCCGCGTCGACGAGGTCGAGGAGCGAGGCGAAGCCGGCTGCGCCGAGCCCGCGCGTGCCATGGAGGGTCAGCTGGCGCGCATAGACGAGATCGAGCAGGGGCAGCGGGACGACGGCGTCCCGCCCGACGGGCATGCCCACCTGCACGTGCCGTCCGAGCTT
Source organism: uncultured Ilumatobacter sp. (assembly GCA_965601765.1). Classification (GTDB taxonomy): domain Bacteria; phylum Actinomycetota; class Acidimicrobiia; order Acidimicrobiales; family Ilumatobacteraceae; genus Ilumatobacter. Next base: position 1,464 of record CBFCWS010000255.1, read on the forward strand.
GCGCAGCGACCGGAGCGAGTTCTCGAACGTCGTCCGGGCCCCGAGCGCGTCGATCGAGACGTCGACACCTCCGCGGGTCAGATCGCGCACGACGGCGCCCACGTCGCCGGCGTCGCCGGCGTCGACGACGGCCTCCGCGCCGAGCTCGATCGCCTTCGCGAGCGCATCGGGGCTGACGTCGACTGCGACGGTCCTGGCCCCGAGTGCACCGGCGAGCGCGACCGCGGACAGTCCGACCCCGCCGGCCCCGTGCACGGCGAGCCACTCCCCCGGCCGGATGCCCGCCCGGTCGGTGAGGGCGCGCCAGGCCGTCGTCACCCGGCAACCCATGCCGGCCGCCTCGACGAAGCCGAGGCGGTCGGGCAGCCGGACGAGGTTGACGTCCGCATGCGGCACCGGGGTCCGTTCGGCGAACGCGCCCCACGCGGTGAAGCCGATCAGGTGCTGCTGCGCGCAGATCGTCGGTGCACCTGCGCGACAGTCGGCGCACCGACCGCAGCTGCAGATGAACGGTGCCGTCACCCGGTCGCCGGGCTGGAACGTCCGGCACGCCGCCCCGACCTCGACGACCTCTCCGGCCAGCTCGTGTCCCATCACGTGCGGCAGGACCACGTCGGGATCGGCACCCACCCAGGCGTGGTGATCCGAACGGCACACCCCGCACGCCCGCACTGCCACGACGGCGCCGTCGGGTGGGCAGACTGGCGCCGGCGCGTCACGGATCTCGACCGGTCCCGAGAACCGTTCGAGGACGGCGGCGCGCATCGTCTCACCCACGAGGCCGGAGGCTACGCGCACGGGTGGGCGTCGGCCGCCGCAGGTGCACCTGGGCGACGCTCAGCGCGCTCCACCTGCGATCCCGACGTCGACGCGCGTGAGGTCCGAGGTCGCGTCGGACAGCAGGAAGGTGACGACCGATGCGACCTCAGCGGTCGACCCGAGTCGTCGAGGGGGATCTGACCGATCGTCTCGGCCAGACCGTCTCGGGATCGTCGGAGGAGTACGGGCTCGGCGTCGCCGCCTGCTGCTCCACCAGCCGATCCCACATCGCGCGCGGCCCGGCGGCGACCGGGTACCGCAGTTCGACGCTCCGCACCGGTGGGGCGTACCGTCGGGGCGGTGCTCAGCACGACCGAGGAGCTCGTCGACAACGGTGACATCCGGCTGCATGTGGAGATCGCCGGCGACGGGCCGACGATCCTGTGCGTGCACGGCTGGCCCGAGCTCGCCCACTCGTGGCGGCACCAGGTCGCCCACTTCGCAGCGCGCGGGTGGCGGGTCGCGGCGCTCGACGTGCGCGGCTACGGCGGGTCGAGCGCGCCGGCCGAGATCGAGCGCTACACGCTGTGCGAGCTCGCCGGCGACGTCGCCGCGGTGGCCGCTGCGCTCGACGACGAGCCGGTCGTGCTGTTCGGGCACGACTGGGGTTCGCCGATCGCCTCGCACGCCGCGATCCGTCACCCGGATCGGGTGCGCGCCGTCGCCAACCTCAGCGTGCCGCACTACCTCCCCCGTGCCGACGACACGGTCGCGCTCTTCGACCTGGCGTGGGCCGACCGATTCTTCTACATGCTGCACTTCCAGGCGCCCGGCGTCGTCGAGGCAGAGTTCGCCGCCGATCTGCGTGCCGCGTTGAAGCGCGTCTACTTCGCCGGTTCGGGCGCAGCACCCGGCGGCATGCTGCCCGACGCGGCACGCGGCGTCGCCTATCTGCCGTTGCTCCCCGAGCCGCCGGACGGCCCGCTCGACTTCATGTCGGACGAGGATCTCGACGCGATCGCGTCGAGATTCGCCCGGCGGGGGACGGCGGGCGCGTTCAACCGCTACCGCGCCATGCGGCTCGACGGCGTGGCCGATGCCGACATCGTCGGCGCCCCGATCGAGCAGCCGTCGTACTTCGTCGCCGGGGAGCACGACCTCGTGCGCCACCTCGTCCCCGGGGTCGATGCGTTCGAGTCGCCCGGTCGGGGGTGCTCCGACTTCCGGGGAGCGACGATCGTCGCCGGTGCCGGCCACTGGGTCCAGCAGGAGGCACCGGCGGCGGTCAACGACGCACTCGGCGTCTTCCTCGACCAGCTCTGACAGAGAACGCGCGCCGCGCTGGGGCGGCGGGCTGCCCGGGACCGATCCGGTCGGGCGCCGCGCACGGCTGTGCTACCTCGGCCGTGCGGCGACCGACACCGGCGCCGCCGAACCCGTTCGACGTGCCGACGACTGAGCAGAGAGGAAGCGTGTCGTGACACCGGCGGCAGCGATCGCCGTTCTGATCGGCGTGGCGGCGCCGGCCGGCGCCATCATCCGGGGTGGCGAGCTCGACGGTGGGGATCACCCGTACGTCGCCCTGATGGTGGGGACGCACGCGCCTTCGCGGGCTGCTAAGCATTCCGGATGCGAATTGCCATCTCGACGGGCGGCGGCGACGCGCCCGGGCTGAACTCCGTCATCCGGTCCGCCACGCTCGCCGCGCTCCGCCGGGGGTGGGACGTCATCGGCATTCGCGACGGCTTCAACGGGCTGATGTTCCCCGACGAGTATCCCGAGAGCGGCGGGACGATCACGCTCACCCGGGAGTACGTGCGCGGGATCGGCCACCTCGGCGGCACGGTGCTCGGCAGCACCAATCGCGGCAACCCGACCGAGTTCCCCGTGCAGCAGGCCGACGGGTCGTGGACCACCGAGGACCGGTCCGAGGAGCTGGTCGGGATGTTCCGGGAGGCGGGGATCGACGCCCTCATCACGATCGGTGGCGACGGTTCGCTGGCGATCGGTCAGAAGCTGTCCGATGTCGGCCTGCGCGTGATCGGTGTCCCGAAGACGATCGACAACGACCTGGCGATGACCGACGCCACGTTCGGGTTCGACACCGCCGTCGACGTGGCCACCGAGGGCATCGACCGGCTGTTCACCACGGCGACCTCGCACAGCCGGGTGTTCGTCGTCGAGGTGATGGGTCGGTACGCCGGCTGGATCGCGCTCAACTCCGGCGTCGCCGCCGGCGCCCACGCCATCCTGATCCCCGAGATCCCCTACGACCTGACGAAGGTCGCCGAGACGATCCTGGGGCGCGAGGCACGGGGTGCGCGGTTCGCGATCGTCGTCGTCGCGGAGGGCGCCAGGGCGGTCGACGGCCGGCGGTCGGTGATCGGCAAGTCCGTCGGCCAGGCCGAGCGCCTGGGCGGGATCGGCGCGCAGGTGGCGAGCGAACTCGAGGAGCTCACCGGCAAGGAGGTGCGCACCATGGTGCTCGGTCATCTCCTGCGCGGCGGCACGCCGTCGTCGCTCGACCGGTTGCTCGGCGTGCGCTTCGGGACGGCTGCCGTGCGCGGACTCGAGCTCGGCCACCGGGGTGTGATGGTGGCGCTGCAGCCGCCGCACGTCAGCTACGTGCCGCTCGTCTCCGCGATCAGCAAGATGCGCGTCGTGCCGCTCGACTGCGACACGATCGACGCCGCGCGCGATCTCGGCATCTCGTTCGGCGACTGAACACGACGCGCCACACGCCCGGCTCGGGCACCCGGCGGTCGGTCCGTCGCGGTCGGGTGCCGGTGGGCATGATGGGGGTGTTCCGCACGATCACGAGAGGAGAGATCGATGGAGACCCGAGGCAAGGTCCTGATCGGGGTGGTCGCCGGCGGTCTGGCCCTCGCTGCAGTGGGCGGCGCGGTCGTCGCCACGACCGGTGGCGACGACGACGATGTGCCGATCACCGGGGA
>CBFCWS010000256.1:0-5164 GCA_965601765.1 uncultured Ilumatobacter sp.
GCACGGTGTCGACATCGTCGACGATCTCGACGTTGTCGACTTCGTCGAGAGCTGCTACTCGAGCAGCCGGCCGGGGCGCGCGCGGTGCGCGCCCGCGTCCCCCGGGCGATCACCTCCGTCGAGTGGTCGAGGAAGGCGAGGTCACCCACCGCGTGAGCGATCGCGACGAACCCGAGCCTTGACCGAGCTCGATGTGGCGACCGTTCCCCGGTGCTCGTCGGCCCGGATCAGGTCGGGGGGCCGTCCTCCGGCACGCACTCGCCGGTCGCTCGACCTCGCGCACGCTTGCGCTCGTCGTTCCGGTGCGGTTCTAGGTGGACGGCCGGGCGAGGATGGCGAGCGCGGCGGCGGTGGCGGCGGCGACGTTGAGCGAGTCGACGTCGGGGGCGATCGGGATCCGGACGCGGCGAGTCGTCGCCGCCATCGTCCGCCGGGACAGTCCCGGTCCCTCGGCACCGACCACGATCGCGAGCAGGTCGGGTCGCGCGAACTCCCAGATGTCGTCGGCATCGGTGTCGGGGGTGAGCGCCCACGTCTCGAAGCCGGCGTCGTGCAGCTCGACGAGCTCGTCGGGCCACCGCCGGGCGCGGGCATGGGGGAGGTGCAGGATCTCACCCATCGACACCCGCACCGTCCGACGGGTGTACGGATCGATGCACGTCGGATCGCAGAGCAAGCCGTCCGCGCCCAGGGCGCGCGCGGTACGGGCGATCGCGCCGAGGTTCTCCGGATCGTTGAGCCCCTCCGCCACGACGATCCGCCGACCGGTCGCCGCCAGCTCGGCCACGGTGCAGAGCGGTCGCCGGTCGGCCGCCGCGATCGCACCCCGATGGAGGTCGAAGCCGACGATCTCGTGCAGGGTGTCACGGTCGGCGACGTACACCGGGGCGCCGACCCGGCCGAGCAGGTCGCCGAGCCGTTCGTACTTCTGTTCCGACACCAGGACGGACCGGACCGCGTGCCCGGAGTCCACCAGTCGCTCGATCGCCACCGGACCCTCGGCGATGAAGAGCTCGTCGCCCTCGATCCGCCGCCGCGCCGCCGCGTCGCGCAACTCCCGGTAGTCGCCGAGACGTGGATCGTCGGCAGTCTCGACGCGGTCCACGGCGACCAGTGTGCCAGGAGGGCTTGCCGCGGGTCGTTCCGCAGCCTCGGCTTCGGCGTCGCGAGCGCCCGATCGACACCCACTCGCTAGCATCGAACGCGTGTTCTATCAGGGTTCGCTGTTCGGTGCGACCGCACCGGTGGTCGACGCGGAGGTCGTCGTCGACCGGATCGAGCTCGACGCGGAGTGTTGGGTCGACTACGGCGTCGAGTGGCTCGCCGGTGCCGACACGCTCTTCGACCAGCTCGTCGATCGATTGCCGTTCCGCCAGCGGACCGCCGTCCCGATGTACGACCGGCTCGTCGACGAGCCCCGCCTGACGACGTGGTGGCGGCTCGAGTCGGGTGAGCCCGAGCCGTTGCCGGTCCTCCGTGAGCTGCGACGCTCGTTGTCGTCCCGGTACGGCGAGGGCTTCGACTCGATCGGTTTCAACCTGTATCGCGACGGCGCCGACTCGGTGGCATGGCACGGTGACCGGCACCGTCACGTCTGTGTCGATCCCGTCGTCGCGATCGTCAGCCTCGGCGCCCGCCGACCGTTCCGGCTGCGACCGCGCGGCGGCGGCCCGGCGCTGTCGTGGTCGCTCGGGCACGGCGACCTGCTCGTGATGGGCGGCGCCTGCCAGCACGACTGGGAGCACACCGTCCCCAAGGTCCGCCACGCCGAGCCCCGCCTCAGCGTCACCTTCCGCTCCGCCTGACGCGAGGGCTAGTGACCGAGGGCGCTCAGGGCGGCGACGGCGGCGCCGCGGGCGCCGGCCATGTCGAGGTCGGTGACGAGCGCGACGTCGGCGATCGCGCGCTGCTCCGCGCGCAGGCTCGTGTGCTCGCGCACCCGATCGATGAACCACTGCCGGAAGTCGGGCGCAGCCTCGATCACCCCGCCGCCGAGCAGGTAGGCGTCCGGGTCGGTGAAGTTGGCCGCGATCGTGAAGAGGCGGCCGATCGCCATCGCCTGCTGCTCGAAGATGCGCCGCGCCATCTCGTCGCCCTGCTCGCCGAGCGAGCGCACCCGCTTGGCGGCATCGGCGATGTCGAGGCCGTGCAGCTCATGATCGGGGTACTGCGTCAGCCAGTACGGCAGGAGGTTGTTGCGGATGCCGGTGAGCGAGGCGACGCTCTCGGCATCGCCGACGAAGCCGCAGTTGCACCTCGGCCTGGGTTGGCCGGCGGCAAGCAACCCGTCCATCGGGACGTGGACGTGGCCGAGCTCGCCGGCCATCCCGGTGGAGCCCTTGACGATCTCGCCCTGCTCGATCACGCCGCCACCGAACCCGGTGCCGACGATCGCCGAGATCGACGAGCGACGTCCCGACACGGCGCCGAAGTGCTCGTAGTGGGCGTACAGCGCCGCGGCGTTGGCGTCGTTGGAGTACACGACCGGCAGGCGCAGCTCGGCCTCGAGGGCACCGCGGTAGTCGAAGTTGCGCCAGGCCGGGTGTGCGAAGTTGGTGCCGCCCTGCGACGACAGGACGCCGTCGGCGCTCGCCGGCCCCGGGGTGTCGAACCCCACCCCGAACACCTGGCGGCGGTCGATCTCCGTCGCCTGGATCGCGAGCTCGAACGCCTCGCGCAGCGCCTCGATCGCCGCCGCCGGACCCTCGGTCACGCGACTCGGGATCTCGATCAACTCGTCGAGCAGGTAGTCGCCGTCGCGGTCCATCACGGTGAACTTGTTCGCGGTCCCGCCGTTGTCGAGTCCGACGATGTACCTGCCGCGCAACGATCGCTCAGCCATGGCCGGCCATGGTACGCAGACCGGTGCCGGCCGGCCGGCCCCGGTCGATCACAGCGGGAGCGCGTACGTGCCCTGGCCGGTCGCGGTGATCTTGTCGGGCCGGCCGTCGCACCACACCTGGAACGTGCCGACGACGCTGCGCCGGCTCACGGAATCGATCGTGGCCCGACACAGGAGCCGCTCGCCGACGGCCGGTCGCAGGAACCGGATCGACAGGTCGGACGTGAGCGCCATGGGCTCGATCCGCCCGATCCCGACGAAGGTCATGTACCAGAGCGCGGCGTCGGCGAGTGCGAACTGGGTCGGCCCCGACACGAACCCGCCCGGACGGATGTCGCTCGGATCGACGTCGAGACCGGCGAGGGCGTGCTGGCGGCCGAGCTCGAGACATGTCGTGGACGACCCCGGGAAGCTCTCGCGCACCATGTCCATCACCGCATCCACCGTGAACGGCGGAGCGGGTGCGAGGTCGGCGCCGCGGTCGGACATGTCGACACCGTACGGATGTCGGGTGCTACGAATCGAACCATGTTGCACGACGTCGTGATCGTCGGATCGAGCCTCGCTGGTCTGCGGGCCGCGGAGGAGCTGCGACAGCGGTCCTACGACGGCGGCATCACCGTCATCGGTGCCGAGGCCCACCGTCCCTACGATCGGCCCCCGCTCTCCAAGCGCGTGCTGTCGGGCGAGTGGGAGCCCGATCGCGCCTCCCTGCGAGCAACGGACCAGCTCGACGGACTCGACGTCCACTGGTGCCTGGGTGTGCCGGCGACGCGCCTCGACCTCGACCGCCGCGAGGTCGTCCTCGGCGACGGCACGGCGGTGGGGTTCGGCGGCCTCGTCATCGCAACGGGTGCCCGCCCCCGTCGCCTCGACGACCAGGACCGCCACGCCCACGTCGTCGGCCTGCGCACCGTCGACGATTCGATCCGACTGCGCGATCGCATCGCCGCGGGCGACCGTCGCATCGTGGTCGTCGGCGCCGGATTCATCGGTCTCGAGGTCGCGGCGACGGCGCGTGGGCTCGGCAACGAGGTCGTCGTGGTCGAGGCGGCAGGCGCGCCGTTGATGCGGGCGCTGGGCGCCGAGATGGGTGCGGCGGTCGCGGCGATCCACGGCGACCACGGTGTCGAGATCCGCTGCGGTGTCGCGGTCGACCGCCTGACCGACCAGGGGGCGGTCATCGACGGCCGGCACGTCGACGCCGACGTCGTCGTCGTCGGGATCGGGGTGCAGCCGTGCACCGGCTGGCTGGCGGGGTCGGGCCTCGAACTCGACGACGGCGTCGTGTGCGGGGCCGATCTCGGCGCCGGCGTACCGGGCGTGTTCGCGGCCGGCGACGTCGCTCGCTGGTACCACCCGCTCTACGGCGAGCACGTCCGGATCGAGCACTGGACCAACGCCGCCGAGCAGGGTGCGGTCGCGGCCAGGAACCTGCTCGCCCACGCGGCCGGCGACGAGACGGAGGAGTACGGCGCGGTGCCGTTCTTCTGGAGCGAGCAGTACGGCCGGCGCATCCAGTTCCTGGGTCGGTCGGCCGGTGCCGACGAGGTCGTCGTCATCGCCGGGTCGGTCGACGACCGCCGGTTCGCCGCCCTGTTCGGTCGCGGTGGCCGCTTGACGGGCGCCCTCGGGGTCGACATGCCCCGCGAGGTGATGACGTTGCGACAGGCCCTCGCGGAGGCGACGCCGATGGCCGACATCGCGTCGTGACGTCGGGTGCCGGCGACGTGCCGGCGACGTGCCGCGGGTTCGATGACGGGTTGCGGCCGAGACGCAACGGGTAGCGTTCGCGCCATGTCGCACTTGTCCAACGTGTGGTACCGGACGACCGACCTCGAGATCGCGTCGGGTTCGGGCGCGCGCGTCACGACGGTCGACGGTGTGGAGTACCTCGACTTCACCGCCGGCGTCGCGGTGACCGCGACGGGCCACTCCCACCCCAGGGTCGTCGCCGCGATCGCAGAGCAGGCGGCGCGCATCATGCACGCCCAGATCAGCGTGTACGAGCACGATCTCCTCGAGCCGCTCGCCACGAAGCTGGCCGAGATCACGCCGCCGGGGATCGACACGTTCCTCTTCGCGAGCTCCGGCGACGAGGTCGTGGAGGCCGCGATCAAGCTCGCCAAGCGCGCCACCGGGCGCACCAACACGATCGTCTTCGACGGGTCCTTCCACGGGTACACGCATCTCGGGATGGCGCTCAGCACCGCCCGCACCATCCACCGCGCCGGGTACGAACCGCTGCCGTCGGGCGTGTTCGTCGCTCCGTTCCCCGATCCGCACCGGTCCGACCAGGAGGCGACGATCGCGCGCGCGCTC
>CBFCWS010000257.1:0-5143 GCA_965601765.1 uncultured Ilumatobacter sp.
GCCTGGTTCGGTCGTCGGATCGGAGGTTGGGACGTGGTGCTCGACGACCGGGTCGCCCCACGACCCGATCGATCCGGCACGCCCGAGGGCGACGTGGACCAGGCCGACCCACGGCTGTCGATCGCATCGAGTCCGGGCGGCGCTGATCGACGACCGTGCCGGTCGGGATCAGAGATACTCGCGGCGTTGCAGCCACGTGAGGCAGAGCCAACCCGGCAGGATCGGCAACCAGAACGTCGCCAATCGGTACAGGAAGACGGCCGGGAGGGCGATCGTGTGATCGAGTCCAGCTGCCACGAGACCGCTGATCAGCGCTGCCTCCATCGCACCGAGACCGCCGGGCGTCGGCGCCACGTCGGCGATCGCCGCGCCGACGAGGTACACGGCTCCGACGGTCGCGATCGGTAGCGCACCGCCGAACGCCTCGACCGAGAACCACAGCGCGAACAGGTACGACATCGTCACGCCGACCGAGCCGAGCAGCAGCATCGCCACCTTGGACGGTGATCGCAGCACCGCACCCACGCCCTGGACCGCCCGCGACAGGATCGGCCAGAGCTTGCCGACGACGACCGCCCGGGTCTGCGGAACTGCGAGCGCCACACCGATCAAGGCGACGATCGCGCCCAGCCCGATCAAGAACCAGTGAGCGTCGGGCAACCGGAAGCTCTCGAAGGCATCGGGGCCGGCCCAGACGACGAACACGCCGATGAGCGAGACGTGGGCGACGACGCCGGCCACGCTGTTCAACCCGACACCCGACGCGCCGACGGCCCGATCGACACCCTGCTTCTGGAGGAATCGAATGTTGAGTGCCATCCCGCCGAGGCCGGCAGGAGCGAGCTTGCTCGCGAACGATGAACCGACCTGCGCAGCCAGGGTCGGTGGGAACGGCAACCGCTGCGGGATCGCCCCGCTGAGGCTGATCGCAGCGCCGAGGTAGGTCACCAGCGACATCGCGACGATCGCCGGCGTCCACGCCCAGTTCGCACTCTTGACCTCGTCGACGATCGTCGGGAGGTCGGCGAACTGCGGCAGCAGGAAGTACACCGCGCCGACGAGCACTGCGATCGTGATGATCGTGTTCCGGTTCAGCCGTTCGAGCTGCACCATCTCGACGGACCGGACGTCACACCGTCGGGCGACCTCGTCGCGGAGATCCGCGAGCAGTCCCTTGCGAGCGCGCAACGCTTCCTGCGTGGCTCCGCTCAACGCCCGCAGCTGGAGGCGTGGGAGCGCCTCGGCGACGGCTTCGGCACCGACCACGTCGACGGCGGCGGCGACCGCGCGCTCCGGGCCGACGACCACGGCGAACGATGCCAGCATCTGCGCGATGTCGGCGGCGAGGAGCGGCTGGTCGGCGGCGAGTTCGGAGAACCCGAAGTCGATCATCCAGGGGGTCTGGTGCTCGTCGACGAACACGTTCGCGCGACGCAGGTCCCGATGTGCGATGCGGTGTGTTCGCAGGAGGTCGATCTGGCCCCACACCCGGCGCATCAGCTCGTCGGTCACCGCCTCGTCGGCAAGTCCGTCGACCGACGACCCGTCGACCGCGTCGTACGCGAGGAGCATGGCATCGCCGACGCCCGCGACCGTCCGCAGTCTCGGTGTGACCACGTCGACGTCGCGGGCTGCCAGCGACACGAGCGCTTCGTGTTCCACGGTGCGCCGGAGCGACCCGAACGGCCGCTCGTCGCCGATGTCGCGGAACCGGAGGAACCGGTACCCGCGGAACAGCAGGTCGGCTGCCCGCTCCTCTTCACCGAGGACCTTGACGAACAGCCGCCCGCCGTCGGCGAGCGTGGCGAAGTACGGCGTCGAACCGCGTGCGTCGACGGAGGCAGCCTCGACGTTCGTGACACGCAACCCTCCGAGTCGCAGCGCCGCAGCGATCGCCGACGGAGTCGGACGTCGATCGGGCCGGCCGAAGGCGAGCAGCACAGCACAACCGGCCGTCGCTCCGATGGGGAGCGCCAGCAGCACCTCGGTCGGAAGGTGCACCGACACCACCAGACGGGCGATGACCAGCACGACGATCGTCACGGCACCGGCGCGACGCCATCGACGCGTCACGAACGGAGCGAGCACGATGAACGCCGCCGCAGTCTGGGCGAACCACGACACGCTCGCCGACGCTCCGTCGTCGACCAGGCCGGCACGGGCGGCCACCGCGTTCACGAGCACGTCCGGATCGCTGCGGTCGACGAGGTACTCGGCGCCACCCGTCAACACGGCGGCGAGCAGGTTCGCAGCGACCACGTACCCGAGCAGCCTGAACCGGCGGACGACGAACGGCACGACGACCACGGCAAGACTGACGACCAGCACGGCGCCCACGACGGCACCGTGGATGATCCGCTCGGCGGTCGGTTCGAGAAACCCGACGAGATCGATGAGGTCGGCCTCGAAGCCCAGGATGGCATCCTCGACCCAGATCGTCAGGGCGAGCAGGATCAACGACGCCGAGGCGAAGACCACGAGACGGAGCACGTCGCGCGGCGACCGCTGGTACCGGACCACCGCTTCCTGGCCGGTCCCCGAGCCCGTCGTCTCGATGACGCCGTCGGATTCGTGCATGGCGGAAGATCCTAAGAGTGCCGGAGTCGTGTGCTGGACTGGTCCGCGTGAGGCAACGGTGGTGAACGGGACGAACGCTCCGTCGTTCGAGCACCCGATGGTCTGGATCGGCATCGCTTCGGCGGCCTTCGCGACCTCGGCCGTGATCGCCGTCCGTCAACCCATCCCGGACTGGGAGATCGACCTCACGACAGCGATGAACGACACGCCGGACATCGTGAGCCGGCTCACCTGGCCGGTGATGCAGCTCGGTGCGTTCTTCGCGCCGATCGCGATCGGCGCCGTCGCGCTGGCACTGGGCCGACGGCGCCTCGCGCTCAACGTGTCGATCGCCGGACTCGGCGCCTGGGTCGTCGCCAAGGGCATCAAGGAGCTCGTCGACCGCGAGCGACCGCTGGCATACCTTCCCGAACTCGTCGTTCGCGAGGGCGACGGTTCAGGGCTGGGCTACGTCTCGGGTCACAGCGCCGTCGCCGCCGCGTGCGCGACGTGTCTGCTGAGTGCAACACCCTCCCGCTGGCGACCGGTCGTCGGAGCCGCCGCAGCGGTGGTCGGGGTCGCCCGAATCGTGCACGGCGTCCACTTCCCGGCCGACGTCATCGGTGGATGGTCGCTGGGGGTGATTCTCGGCGTCGTCACGACCTGGGCGACCGGTCGCCGATCAGCGTCCTGACCACGTCGCCGGGTCGGGAGAACCGATCCGGCGACTACTCGGCGACGACGGCCGTCTCGTGCTCGGTGTCCTCGGCGTCGTGCTCGCCGAGCGCATCGAGCATGTCGTTCATGTGGTGGAACAGGATGCGCTTGCCTTCGATCTTGTACTCGTTCCCGGTCGAGTTGTCGGTGATCACTGCGGTCCGCACCGTCATCTTCTGGTGCATCTCGACGCTGAGGTTGTCGCGATCGAGCGTGTCGATCAGCACGAGGTGCTTCGCGAGGATGATCCCCTTCGCGTTGTTCGACGTCATCAGGTAGAGCTTGTCCGGCGACGCCGCGAGGACGATCACGGGCGGAAGGTCACCCGACGTGGCCGCGTACTGTCCTGCGACCATGCCGCCCACAGCGCCGACCGACTGGGTCGCGTCACCACCGACAGCGTCACCGAGTACCGAACCGGCCGCAGCGCCTGCGGCGACCTTCCAGGTCATGCCCTTGGGCTGGAAGTCGCCGGCCACCGTGATCGACTGATCACCGGTGGCCTCGCGGGCCAGATCGATCAACTTCTGCTTCAGATCCATGTCATGTCCTCTCGTCGGAATGCTGTTGCGGCGACGATAGCCCCGAGGCGTTCATCCTGCCGATCGTGGCGACACCCCGCACCCGCCTGCGCGGCCTGCGTCGCGGCGAGTTCTTCCACCTCTACGTGCTGTTGGACCTCTACTCCCGTTGCGCCCCCGGCTGAATGCTCGCCACGGTGGAGCGCGCCGAGTTGGCCCGCCGCCTCATCGATGCAACGATCGCCGAACACGACGTGGACCCGACCGCGTTGACGGTCCACTCCGACCGCGGCGTGCCCGCTGCCAAGCCGGTCGCCCAGCTACTGGCCGACCTGGAGATCACCCGGTCGGTGACCCGACCGCGGACACCGAATGACAACCCGTACTCCGAAGCCCAGTTCCCGACGATGAAGTACCGGCCGACCTTCCCGGACCGGTTCGCCGGCATCGACGCCTCGGTGCCACTCGTCGACATCGCCCGCCGCCGTGTGCCGCACGGCGACCTGCGGGCGGGCGACATGTTCGCCCTGCCCTGGGACGACGCATCGTTCGACGTCGTCACCTCGTTCAACGGCATCTGGGGCGGGTGCACCGACGCCCTCCGCGAGGCCCGTCGCGTCCTCCGCGACGGCGGCACGATCGGTCTGACCTTCTGGGGCCCGGGCTCGCGGCTGGACCTGCGCAACTGGTTCATCGCCCTCGGTACGTCGACTCCGCACGTCGCCGACGAGATGAAGTCGCTCGCCGACATCGGCGCCCCCGGCGTCGTCGAGGGGATGCTGACCGCGTCCGGCTTCACCGACATCGAGCGCACGGCCGCGAGCGCGGTGCTCGAGCTCCCCGACGAGTCGACCACCTGGCGCGCGCTGCGCTCGCCGGGGCTCGTGCTGCCGGCGCTCGAGGCGCACGGCGAGGACGTGCTCCGCCGGCGCCTGATGGCCGCGGTCGAGCAGTGCCGCGCCGACGACGGCTCGTACCGCATCGTCAACGAGCTGACCTGCGTCACCGCACGTGCCGTCTGACCGATCGGTCAGCCGACCTCCACGCGCCGTCTTCCTCCCCGGGTGTGGTCGGTTCCCCGATGGAGAGTCCACGTGCGTCCAGGACCTCGTGCGGATCGCGCTCCGCCCCGCGCCGGAGCGCGTCGCGCAGCTCGTCGTGGCCGACGATCTCCCGCAGTCGGGCGCGGAGGGATCGCGCCAGCACGTAGTGGGACAGGTTGTTCAGCCGGTTGCTCATCGCGAGACCGAGCAGTTCGCTCGCCTCCGTGTTCCGCCCGCCGAGGAGCTCGATGACGACGAGCGCCAGGATCACGTCTGCGGCGATGTCATGGCCCTCGCCATCGGCGC
>CBFCWS010000258.1:0-5135 GCA_965601765.1 uncultured Ilumatobacter sp.
AACAGGGCGCGTACCGGTTCCGTCTCAAGGCCGGCAACGGTCAGGTGATCGCGACCGGCGAGAGCTACACGACCAAGAAGGCGTGTCTCAACGGCATCGAGTCGGTCCGCAAGAACGCGTCCGACGCCGGCCTCCAGGACCAGACGGCCTGATCGGCCCGCGATGTGTGGGCGCTTCGTCTCGGCGTCTCCCCCTGATCGCATCGCCGACTACTTCGGCGCCGACGTCGCGGTCGACACCCTCGGGGAGAACTACAACGTCGCGCCGACGAACGACGTCTACGGCGTGGTCGCGAGCGCGGCGGGGGAGCGACGGCTCGAGGCGTTCCGGTGGGGGCTGCTGCCGATCTGGGCCAAGGACGTCAAGGTCGGCCAGAAGATGATCAACGCCCGGGCCGAGACCCTGGCGAGCAAGCCGGCGTTCAAGGGCGTCTTCCGCAAGCACCGGTGCATCATCCCGATGGACGGCTTCTACGAGTGGGCGCCGGGTGTCGAGGACGGGCCGCTGACCAAGGCCGGCAAGCCGGCGAAGCGCCCGCACTTCATCCACCGCGTCGACGGCGAGCCGCTCGCCGTGGCCGGGTTGTGGTCGGCGTGGCGGCCGAAGGACGCCGACGACGACGAGCCGTGGCTGCACACGACGTCGGTGATCACGACGTCGGCCAACGAGGCGATGTCGTCGATCCACGACCGGATGCCGGTCATCCTCGCCAAGGCGATGTGGGACCAGTGGCTCGACCCGACCAACCAGCAGATCGAGATGCTCTCGCGGCTGCTCGTCCCCGCCGACGAGTCGCTGCTCGAGATGCACGAGGTCGCCACCGACGTCAACAACGTCCGCAACAAGGGCCCCCACCTGATCGACCCCCGCTGACCCGTCGCGTTACGCACAGGCTGAGACCGGGGGGCCGTCGTCGGGGACCCAGCGGTCCCACTCGGTCTCGGTGAGGTCGCGACCGACGAGGTCGCACGCCTCGTCGACCCAGCTCTGCGGAGCGAGCGGCACCTCCATCAGCCGGCCCGAGGTGGCCACCCACACCGAGTCGGTCTCCGGGTCGTACCACGACGGCGATGACGGCACCGATCCGGTGCCGTCCCAGACGAGGCCGGACGGTTCGCCACGTTCGACGTCCCAGAACCGGACCGTGCCGTCGGCGCCGGTGATCACGAGCATCGAACCGTCGCGGGCGAATCCGAGGTTGGTCACCGACTCGCCGCCCTCGAGCTCCTCCGTCTCGCCCGTCCTCGTGTCGATCAGGGCGACGCCGCTCGGCCGCGTTCCCACGGCGAGCCGCTCGGTCACCGGATCCAGCGTGATGATCACCACATCGTCCGCGCCCGTCTCGAACTCGCTGACGAGCTCGCCGGACGAGTCGTAGGTCGTGAGGGTGCCGTCTTCGCCGAGCACATGGACGCCGGCGTCGAACGAGGGATGCGCCGTCGCTGCGAACGGCGCAGGGATGTCGAACAGCAGACGCGGGTCGTCCGGGTCGAGATCGGCCAACACGACGCGGGCTGTGGCCGGGTCCTCGGCCGTCGCTACGACCACGGCCATCAGGTCGCCGAAACGCGTGCCCGTGACGGTGAACCCGCCGAGGTCGAGGCGCTGCTCGATCGCTCCGTCGCGATGCAGGACCATCTGCCCGTCGAGGAAGATCGTCCACGAGCCACGTTCCTCGGGATACACCCAGTTGACCGCCTTCCCGCCATCCTGTTCGGCGACCGGGACGGCGGACCGCTCACCCGTGTCCAGATCGATCACCGCCGGTGAGTCGAGTGTGAAGATGTCGAACACGCCGGCCTGTCGGGCATTGATCGACACGTGGTCGGCATCGGCCAGATCCCACTCGCGATCGATGAGGGAACGTCGGCTCACGTCGACCACCTCGAGCCGGCCGTCGGCGAGCTCGATCAGCACGGTCCCGTCGGCTCGTACCCACGCATCGGATGCGTCACGGACCTCGGTGGGCTCGCCGATCGGACCATCGCGTCGGTCGAGCACGTCGATCCGACCGAGCGAGGCGACGACGACCGCGCCGTCGGGCCGGATGCCGATCGATCGGACCTCGCTGGTGCCCGCCAGCGGGATCTCGGCGACGAGCTCGCCGCTGGCCGTGTCGTAGGTCCGGACGGCGACCCCCTCCACGGCCGCGAGCATCTCACCCGTCCCGGTGTCGAAGGCCACGTCGCGGATGAAGCTCTCGGTGTCGATGGTGTACATCTCCGTCCCGGTGCGGGCATCCACGAGGTGGAGCCGGCCCCGACCGAGGGTGCCGTCGGTGCCGACCGCACGCCCCACGATCGCCAGGTAGTCGCCCGCCGGGTGCATGCTCACCCCCTGGGCCTCGTTCACCTCGATCGGTGTCCCGATCCGCTCACCCGTGGCGGCGTCGTGCACGGCCCACGTCTGCCCGAGGAAGCCCAGGCTCGCCACGAACCGGTCGCCGGCGATCGCGAGCGGGAACCAGCTTCCGTCCTGGAGATCGCTGATCTCGACCGAAGCCGGCTCGTCGACCGTGCCCACCCAACGGCGCGATCCGCCGCCGGCCTGGACCACGGCTCGGCCGGTGACCGGATCGGCGCGCCAGACCCCGCACGCGACCGGCGCGCTTCCGTGGTCGATGATCTCGCCGGTGGTCAGGTCGCGCGCGAGGAACCGACCGCCCGCCACCTGGCGCTCGGTGGCGACGTCGTGGTCGAATTGCGTGCGAGGCGGGCACCCCTCGGCCCGTTCGAGGGGCTCGAACGTCGCCACTCGACCACCGAGCTCGCTGCGGCCGAGTGCGTTGAGCACCGCCTGCTCGGTGGCCGGCTCGGGGGAGCGACGGTGAGCGTCCAATGCCAACAGGATCGCCAGCTCCGGGTCGTCGGCGGTGGCGGCAGCCGAGTCACTGATCAGCTTGGCGAGCTCGGCCTCGGTGTTCGCGGCGCGGGCGTCGTTGCGCTGACCGACAGCGAAGAACCCCGCGACCAACGCGACGACCAACAACAACCCGACACCAGCGAGCAGACCCCGCAGACGACGATTGGCACGTCGGTCGCGCTCGGCCCGTACCCGTTGGGCATCGGCCTCCGCCGTGCGGTGACGATCGCTCGCTGCGACGAACTCGCGCTCGAGTGGATCGAGCGCCTCTGGCTCGACCGCGACCAGGTCGAGCGCACTCTCCAACCGAAGCCCACGCGCCAGATCGTCGTCGTCCCGACCATGCTCGTCCCACACCACCGTCGCAGCCGCGACCTGCTGACGCACGCGAAGACCGTCACCGGCGTCGCGGACCCAATGCCGGAACCGCGGCCAGTGCTGCACGAGCGCCTCGTGAGCGACCTCGACCGTCGGCTCACGCGTGTCGGCGTCGTGATCGAACGTCAGCAAGCGCGCCGCGCCGAAGGTGTCGAGCAGCCCCTCGACCTCGTGTGGCCGGTCCGACAGCGACGTCAGCTGCGAACGCAGCGCGCGACGCCGGCTCACCGTGTTGTCGTCGTCCACGGTCACCAGGCGCAAGAACACACGCCGGGCGAGGTGGCGGTCCGCCTCCGCGAGCACCTCGACCGCCGCCTCGGCCCGACGGGCGACGGCAGCCTCGACCCCGCCGAGCTCGCGATAGTCCGCCAACGTCATCACCCGCCCGTCACCGGTCGCGCTGCGGTCGTACAGCTCGGTCAACGCGAACTGGAGCAACGGGAGCGCCGCGGGTTGGTCGACCACGTCGGCGACCAGCTCGGTGACCAGCGCCGGCTCCACCTCCACCCCGGCGCCGGCCGCGGGCTGCGTCACCGCCTCGGCGATCTCCGACGCCGACATGCCGACGATCGTGACCGCGCCGTGCTTGACGAGCTGACCGAACGCGGCGTAGCGCAGCGGACGATCGAGGAAGTCGGCGCGCATCGTGGCGGCGACACGGACACCGCTTGCTTCGTCGGCGACGGCGTCGGTGAGACCGTCGAGGAACGACCGCCGGACGTCCTCGTCGGGTACCAGCGTGAAGAGCTCCTCGAGCTGGTCGATCACCAGCAGCAGCGGCTGCCCGTCGGGGACGGCGTCCCGGACGAGCCCCAGGAACCGATCGTGATCGCGGGCGGCGGTGCGGTTCGACCCGTCCGCGACCGCGATCGCACGGAGCGCCAGGTAGAGCGCGGCGAACGGATCGGCGCCCGGCACCATCGTCGCATAGAGCCATCGCTCGGAGTCGTCGACGGCACCCGATCGCAGACGCGGGACGAGACCGGCCCGGACGATGCTCGACTTGCCGCTACCCGAGGCGCCGACGGCGACGACGAAGCGGCCGTCGCGGCCCGGCCGGGCGGCCTGGGCGACGAACTCGTCGATCACCGTGCGCCGGCCGTGGAAGTTCGCCTGATCGGCTTCGGTGAAGGCCTCGAGGCCCTTGTACGGGTTGGCGACCTCGCGCGCATCCCGAACATCGACGGCGCGACGTCCCTCCAACGCCGCGAGGAAGGCGCCCACGAACCCGTCGACGCTCTCGAATCGCGCGGCGGGCTCCCAGGCCGTGGCTCGCCAGAGCACGTCGTCGACGGCGACGGGGACGCTCGGCCGCTGCACGTGGACGGCGGGGGAGCGGTCGTGCGCGGTCGCGATGGCCCGGGTGCCGAAGGGCAAGGTGCCGGTGAGGAGCTGGAAGAGCAGCACGGCCAGCGCGAACTGGTCGCTCGCCGACGATGCCGGTTCGCCCGCGAGGACTTCTGGCGACTCGAACCCCGAGGACGGGCTCCGGCCGCGGTCGTCGGTCGTCGACTCGACGAGGGAGGCCACCCCGAAGTCGGCCAGGTAGGCCCCGTCGCCGTCGACGAGCACGTTGCTCGGCTTGATGTCGCCGTGCACGACCCCCGACCGGTGAGCGGTCGCGAGCGCACTCCCGAGCTGGCGGGCGATCGTCGCCACGGCCGACGTGGCGAGCGGACCGTCCGCCACCCTGCTGCCGAGGTTGCCGGCGAGGAGCCGCATGACGATGTAGGCGCCGCCCGGCTCGCGCCAGTAGTCGTGGATGGGGACGATGTGCGGGTGCTCGAGGTTGGCGACGAGCTGCGCCTCGGCGTCGAACCCCCGGATGAAGTCGGGGTCGTCGGCGAGCTGCGCGCGTATCGTCTTGACGGCGACCTCGCGGCCGACACCTGGTT
>CBFCWS010000259.1:0-5123 GCA_965601765.1 uncultured Ilumatobacter sp.
CCGTCGATGGCTGACCCGATCCGCGTCGCCAACTGCTCGGGGTTCTACGGCGACCGCCTCTCCGCCGCCGCCGAGATGGTCGAGGGCGGGCCGATCGACGTGCTCACGGGTGACTGGCTCGCCGAGCTCACGATGTTGATCCTGGCCCGCACCCGGGCGAAGCACCCCGGCGGCGGGTTCGCCCGGACCTTCGTCACCCAGATGGAGCAGGTGATGGGCACCTGCATCGACCGCGACATCAAGATCGTCGCCAACGCCGGCGGGCTCGATCCCGCGGGGTGCGCGGCGGCCGTGCACGACGTCGCAGGCGAGCTCGGCCTGTCACCGACGATCGCCTACGTCGACGGCGACGACCTGCTTCCCCGGCTCGGCGAACTCGTCGAGGCGGGCGTCCCGCTCGACCACTTCGAGACCGGCCGGCCGATCGGCGACGTCGCCCGGTTCATCTCCGCCAACGCCTACCTCGGCTGCTTCGGGATCGTGGAGGCGCTGTCCCGCGGCGCCGACATCGTGATCACGGGCCGCGTCACCGACGCCGCCGTCGTGTGCGGCCCGGCGGCGTGGCACCACGGGTGGGCCCGCGACGACTGGGACCCGCTCGCCGGCGCCGTCGTCGCCGGGCACCTGATCGAGTGCGGCGCGCAGGTCACCGGCGGCAACTACTCGTTCTTCACCGAGATCGACGACATGGATCACGTCGGGTTTCCCTGGGCCGACATCGCCGCCGACGGATCGGCCGTGATCGGCAAGCACCGCGGCACCGGTGGCGAGGTCTCGATCGGCACGGTCACCTCGCAGCTGCTGTACGAGATCGGCGGACCGCGCTACCTCGGTCCCGACGTCACCGCCCGCTTCGACACGATCCTGCTCGACGAGGTCGGGCCCGACCGGGTCCGCGTGCACGGCACCCGGGGCGAGCCGCCGCCCCCCACGCTCAAGGTCGCGATGAACGAGATCGGCGGCTTCCGGCAGGATCTCACGCTCGCGATCACCGGGCTCGACGTCGAGGCGAAGGCCGCAGCGTTCGAGTCGGCGTTCTGGGCGGGCTGCCCGGTCGATCGCGACGACATCGCCGGCGTGTCGACCCGCCTGGTGCGGACCGACCGGGACGATCCGGCCAGCAACGAGGAGGCGACCGCACAGTGGCGGCTCACGGTGAAGGACCCGGACGAGCGCAAGATCGGCCGGGCCCTCTCCAACGCGTTCGTCGAGCTGGCGCTGGCGTCGATCCCGGGCTTCTACCTGCTGTCGGGGAGCCCCGGGAGCGCGCGGCCCTACGGCGTGTACCGGCCGGCGCTCGTCCCCGCCGACCACGTCCCGATGCACGTGATCACGCTCGACGCCGACGGCGGCGCCGGTGCACGAACCGTCGTCGGGTCGGTCGCACCGACCGGCACCGTCGCGATCGAGCCTGCGAGCGGCCCCGACGTCGCGGCCCTGGCTCGGGGCGGCACCGTCAGCGCGCCGATCGGCCGTGTGGTCGGGTGTCGCTCGGGCGACAAGGGTGGCAACGCCAACCTCGGCGTGTTCGCGCGCAGCGACCAGGCATGGATCTGGCTCGACGGGTTCCTGACGGTCGATCGCATTCGGTCGCTGCTGCCCGAGACGCGCGACCTGGACATCGAGCGTCACCGCCTTCCCGCGATCCGCTCGCTCAACTTCGTGATCCACGGTCTCCTGCAGGAAGGTGTCGCCGCGTCGACCCGCCAGGACGGCCAGGCCAAGAGCCTCGGCGAGTGGCTGCGCGCCCGGTTCGTCGACCTCCCGACGGCGCTGCTGACGTGAGCACGCTCGCGGTCGAGTCGATCGAGGGTCTCCAGACCCGCATTCGCGCCGTGCCGGCGCCCCGGCCGGTGATGCCCCGCGAGCGTGTCCGGACGCTGACCGCACGGCAGCGCGAGCTGCTCGACGAGCTGGCGGCGATGTTCGACGAGTCGGGCTTCGCCGAGCTGACCATGGCCGGGATCGCGCAGCGACTGAGCTGCTCGCTGCGCACGCTCTACGAGCTGGCGCCGAGCCGCGACGAGCTCGTGCTCACCGTGGTCGACCGCAAGCTCCGGCGCATCGGCCGGACGGCACGCGACGCGATCTCCGACGACATGACCGCCCTCGCCGCGGCCCAGACCTACCTTCGGGCGGCGTTCGTCGCTGTCGTCGGGATCACCGAGGTCTTCGCGCGCGACACGGCGCTGATGGCGCCGGCCCGTCGGCTCAACGAGAGCCACAACGACTACCTCGTCGCCGTCACGCGAGCGCTGCTCGATCTCGCCGTCGAGCGACGCGAGATCGGTCCCGTCGACACCGCAGCAGTCGCCCGGGTGCTGGCCGGGACCGCCCGCGACCTCGTACGGCCCGAGGTGATGCCGACGTTGCGCGACACGCCGGCGGAGTCCGCGACCGCTGTCGCGGACCTGCTGCTCGTGGGCCTGCGCTCGACCGCGCCACGACGACCATCGACCCGATCCCGGACGCGCGACCCATCATCGACGGGCCGAGCGAGCAAGGAGCTCTGACATGGATTTCGACCTTCCCGCCGACGACGACCCGCGCCGACTCGCCGTCCGCGCCTGGATCGCCGAGCACCCGGATCCGACCGATGCCGAGCTGCACGAGGCCGGGTACGTCGTGCCCCACTGGCCGGCGCCCTACGGGCTGGACGCCGACCCGATGCACCAGCTCGTCATCGACGACGAGCTCCGGCGGGCCGATGTCGGTCACACGTCGGCGGCCACCAATGCGATCGGCGTCGGTTGGGCAGCCCCGACGATCTTCATGGCGGGCAGCGACTGGATGAAGGAGCGCTTCCTCGACCGGATCTTCACCGGAGAGGAGCGCTGGTGTCAGCTGTTCAGCGAGCCCGACGCCGGCTCCGACCTCGCCGGGTTGGGCACCCGGGCCGTGCTCGACGGCGACGAGTACGTGATCAACGGCTCGAAGATCTGGTCGAGCGGCGCACACCACGCCCAGTTCGGGATCCTGATCGCCCGCACCAACCCCGACGTGGCCAAGCACAAGGGCATCTCGTACTTCGTGCTCCCGATGGACCTGCCGGGCGTGTCGATGTCGCCGATCGTCGACATGACGACGGCGCACTCGTTCAACCAGGTGTTCTTCGACGACGTCCGGCTGCCCGCCAGGTACCGCGTCGGCGACGAGGGCGACGGCTGGCGACTCGCGAAGGTGACGCTGGCCAACGAGCGGGTGTCGCTGTCGTCCTCCGGGTCGCTGTGGGGCACCGGACCGTCGGCCCAGGAGTTGCTCGACCTCGTGCGCGCCGACGGCGGGGCCGACGATCCGATCGAGCGACAGCGGCTGGCGCAGCTCCACATCGAGTCCGAGGTCCTGCGGCTCGGGCGGCTCCGGACCCTCAGCGCCCGGCTGCACGGGCGGACCCCGGGGCCGGAGGCGTCGTTCCAGAAGATCATGGGCGACGAGCACGGCCAGCACGTGATGGAGCTCGCCAACAGCCGGGCGGGAGCGGACGGCATGATCCAGGGCGCCGGCCCCGCCGGAGAACTCGTCGGGTCCGCGCGGTCGGGGCCGACCGAGATCAACTTCCCGCGCGGCGGTGGCCACTACCCCGACGTCGATCCCATCTGGTTCTACGGCTACCTGTTCGCTCCCGCCCTGACCCTCGGCGGCGGCACCTTCGCCGTGCAGCGCAACATCGTCGCCGAGCAGGTGCTCGGGCTCCCGCGCGACGTCAACGTCGAGCAGGCCATGACGTGGGCCGAGTCGCGGCGTGCGTCGGCGAGCTGACGCACAGCGCCGAAACCACGCAGGCAGCCCTGACGGCGCCGGTGGTCGTGTCATGGCGTCGTGGCGACGCGGAGCGGAACTCCTAGGCGGCTGCCACGGCTTCGTCGTGGACGATCAGGGTGCTGGTGTGGGCGTGTGCTGCAACCCGAGTCGACACGCTGCCGAGCACCAACCGCTGGACGCTGCCGAGGCCGCGGCTCCCGAGCACGATCAGATCGGCGTCGACCTTCGCGGCCAGCTCGAGGATCTCCGGTGCGGGGCGGCCGCACATCAGGTGGGACTCGAAGCGGACGCCGGCCGACCGCAAGCGCAGCTCCGCGTCGTGCAGCCGCATGCGGTCCGCCGCCTCGGGGTCGTCGGCTTGCCGGAACTCGTCCGGGAGCACCTCGGTGTTGTACGAGGTCAGCTTGGGGTTGTGAACGGTGACGACGTGCACGATGCCGTCCTCGCGGACATGGGTGATCGCCTCCTCGAGCGCGACCTTGGCATCGGGCGAACCGTCGTAGCCGACGACGATCGTGTGGGCGTCCACGTCGTCCTCCTTTCGGTCTCGGCTACGATCCTGCGCCCCCCCGGCAGCGGGTCCAAGTGCCGATCGGCACCTCCGGCACCGCCGGTCCGACCGGGAGATCGCGTCGAGGCGAGTCGGCGGGTCACACCGATCGGACAGCGCCGTCGATCCCGTCGATGATCAGGTCGAGGCCGACGTCGAACTCGGCGGCGAAGTCGTACTCGGGCTGGAGCACGTGCTCGTCGGTGAACCGCGCGAGATGCGGGTAGGGCTCGAGCAGCTCGCTCATCGAGGCGGCCAGTTCGTGCATCTCTGTACCCCCCGTCGCCGGGAGGTTGGCCTCCTGGAGGGCGAAGCCGTAGACGTAGCTGTCGATCAGCGCATAGGCGTGCCCGGTCAGCTCGACGGACAGCCCGGCGGCGAAGAAGCATCCGAGAACGGCGTCGTGGTGCCCGAGCGTCTCCGGTCCGGGGTTGGTGCGCGACTCCATGAGCGGTGCGGCCCACGGGTGGCGGGCCAGCACCTCGCGTGCCGACCGGCAGCGGTGGCGGATCGCCTGCTGCCAGTCGAGGTCGACCGGGGGCCGGTCGATCTCCCCGAAGACCCGGTCGACCATGCCGTCGACGATCGCCTCCTTGCCGGGGACGTGGTGGTAGATCGTCATCGGCCGCGTGCCGAGCGCGTCGGCCAACTTGCGGATGGTGAACGCCTCGATGCCGATCTCGTCGGCGAGCGCCACGGCACCGTCGATGACGATGTCGGCGTTCAGCCCACGTCGGCGCGGTCCGGACTCGTCGGTCATCGATCTGGCTCCTTCTCGAGGACTTCCTTGCTGATCGTACATTGTACGACT
>CBFCWS010000260.1:0-5111 GCA_965601765.1 uncultured Ilumatobacter sp.
GACATGGCGGCGTGCGTGCGCGACGTCGACGTGTTCGATCTCGATCGGCCCGGTACGACGGTGACGAGGGGCGTCGACGAGCTCGGGTTGTCCTTCCGAGCCTCGACGCTCGCGCCCACGATGCTCGTGCTGGGTGCCCGGCTGAGCCTGTCGCACGGCGACCGCGCGACGTCCGAGTCGTTGATCGGGGAGATCGTCAGGTGGCGCCGGGCGCACCAGCCCGGCGGGCAGAACTGTGGTTCGGTGTTCGTCAACCCGGTCCCCGGCGAGGTCGCATCGGGTGCGCTGATCGACCGTCTCGGTCTGCGCGGGTTCCGCATCGGCACCGCCTGGGTGTCCGAGAAGCACGCCAACTTCATCCAGGCCGGCGAGTCGGGGAGCGCCGACGACGTCCGCGCCGTGATCGAGCACGTCCGTCGGCGGGTTGCCGACGAGACGGGCTACGCGCTGCGCAGCGAGGTCCGCCTGGTCGGCTTCGATGACGTCGACCCGGCCTCGTTCGACGATCAGCACCTCGAGGTCCCCGCACGGTGAGCGGTACCTCCGAGCACGATCGCCTGCCCGACCAGGCCGCACTCGACGAGCTGTCGCGTGCGTTCGGCAACGAGCCGTCCGACGAGGGCGGCGACGACGATCCGACGCGAGCGACCCCCGACGGCGACGCGGTCGAGCCGGTCGAGCCCGCCGATGCCGTGGAACCGGCCGAACCTGTCGACCCGGCCGAACCGGTCGAACCCGCCGACGCGGCCGACCCGGCGGCGTCGGTCACCGGTCAGGTGGAGGCACCGGAGAGCACCGCTCCGGTGGTGCCGCCGCAGCGGCGCACGATCGTGATCGGCGCCGACGACTTCCCGGGCGCCGACGAGCGTCGCGTGGTGCCGCCGCTCGACGTCCCCCGGCCGCCCGGTGCCGATCGTCCGACCGTGCAGCCGCAGCCGTCGGAGCCCGCCGCCGGTGGTCCGGCCGTCATCACGATCGCCGACGACGACCTGCCCGATGCGGTGACCATCGACGGCACCCTCGACCCGAACAGCAAGCGACCCGTCGTCATCATCGAGGGCGCACTCGACGGCGACGAGATGGCGCCGGCGTCCGACCGGGAGGTACGGCGCGGCATCGAGCCACGGATGCGCGAGCGTCGCCTGTCGGTCAAGCGTGCCCAGACGCGCAAGCGCCTCAAGTGGGTGGCGCTCGGGCTGCTCGTCGTCACCGTGGTGGTCGGCGGTCTCGCGCTGCTCGGCTCGTCGCTCTTCGCGGTCAAGGCCGACCAGATCGACGTCGTGGGGGCCGTCTACACCGACGACGACGAGCTCCAGCGGATCATCGACGACCTCGCCGACACCCCGGCGTTGCGCGTCGACGTCGGTCGCCTGGAGGCGGAGCTGGAGGCGATCCCGTGGGTCGAGCGCGCCGAGGTGACGGTCGACTTCCCGTCGGCGGCGACGATCGACATCCGCGAGCGGCAGCCGATGACCACCTACCAGGGGCCCGACGGCCGCTATCGCGTCCTCGACCGCGGTGGGCGGGTGCTCGACGTGATCGACGGGTACCCGTTCGCCTACGTCCTGATCACCGGCCCCGACCCGGTCGATCTCGATCCGGGCGAGTTCGCCCCGCGCGGGTACGCCGCGGCGTCGGAGCTCGCCCGCAACCTGACGCCGCCGGTGCGGGGCCGGGTGGCGACGCTCGAGGTGGCCGCCGACGGCTCGAGCCTCGACATGATCCTCGACGACGGGCGCCTCGTGCGCTTCGGCGAAGCGCGGGAGTTGTTCGCGAAGCTCGTGCGGCTCGACCGGGTGCTCACGTCGGGCCAGGAGCTCGCGGACGGGCCGATCGACGTCTCGACCGAGGAGGTCACCGTCCCCCTCGCAGCGGGTGAGGACGGCTGACGGCACGGGTTCGCCGTCGACGGGCTCGCGCAGTGACGAGGTATTCGACGGTAGTATCCCTGCGGCAATTGTCCCTGTCTGCCAGGATGTTCACGATGCTGTATACCCCACGACGTCTCGACCGGAGGTTGACCTGATGGCGCCGCAGAACTATCTCGCTGTCATCAAGGTGATCGGCGTCGGTGGCGGCGGTGTGAACGCGGTCAACCGGATGATCGATGCCGGCCTGAAGGGCGTCGAGTTCATCGCCGTCAACACCGACGCACAGGCGCTGTTGATGAGCGACGCCGACGTCAAGCTCGACATCGGACGTGACCTGACGCGGGGCCTCGGTGCCGGCAGCGATCCGGAGGTCGGCAAGTCCGCCGCCGAGTCCCACGAGGACGAGATCGACGAGATCGTCAAGGGTGCCGACATGGTGTTCATCACCGCCGGCGAGGGCGGTGGCACCGGCACCGGAGCCGCGCCCGTCATCGCCGAGATCGCACGCAACGCGGGTGCGCTCGCGATCGGCGTCGTCACGCGGCCATTCGCCTTCGAGGGTCGCCGGCGGGCCGTCCAGGCCGACTCCGGTGTGCAGAAGCTGAGGGAGAAGGTCGACACGGTGATCGTCATCCCGAACGATCGCCTGCTCACCGTCGCCAACGACAAGACCAGCGTGCTCAACGCGTTCAAGATGGCCGACGAGGTGCTGCTCCAAGGGGTGTCCGGCATCACCAACCTGATCACGACGCCAGGTCTGATCAACACCGACTTCGCCGACGTGAAGGCCGTCCTCTACCACGCCGGGTCGGCGCTCATGGGCATCGGCCAGGCGAGCGGCGACGACCGGGCGGTCTCGGCGGCGAAGCAGGCCATCTCGAGCCCGCTGCTCGAATCGGCGATCGACGGCGCCCGCGGCATCCTGCTCAACATCACCGGCCCGTCGTCGATGGGTCTGTTCGAGATGAACGCCGCCGCCGAGATCATCCACGGCGTCGCCCACCAGGACGCCAACATCATCTTCGGCACCGTCATCGACGACGAGATGGGCGACGAGGTGAAGGTGACCGTGATCGGGGCCGGCTTCGACCGCCTCGACGGCGGCGAGTCCGGGTCGATGTCACTCGGCCTCGGGGGCGGGTCGGGGGCCCCCTCGTCGCGCATCACCGAGTTGTTCGCGGACGACGAGCCGACGAGCACCGACGCGGACGATGACGACGACTTCGACGTCCCGTCGTTCCTCAAGTAGCTCACCGGGCGGCTCGCCGGGTTCCGGCCCCCGCGTCGACGTCGCCGGCGTGCACGTCGTCGCGTCGGTCGTCGCCGATGGCGACTTCCACCCGGGCGTGGTGCCGGCGCCTGAGCTCCGACGCCGACAGCGGGCGCTGGTCGACCTGCCCTGGACGATGCTCGATCAGCGCCACGGGGTGACGGCGGTCGACGTGCTCGTGCCGGGCGGCAGCGACGCCGAGCCGGGCGATGTCGCCGTGACCGGTCGTCGCGACGCCGTGCTCGGGTGCTGGGTCGGGGACTGCGCACCCGTGGTCGTCGTCGGTCCGACACGCCTCGCGATCGCGCACGCCGGCTGGCGGGGTCTCGCGGCCGGCGTGCTCGCCGTGGTGGCCGATGCGCTCGACGAGCCGATCGCCGCGGCGGTGCTCGGCCCGACGATCGGGCCGTGCTGTTACGAGTTCGGCGCCGCCGATCTCGTGGCAGTGGCCGAGGGCCTGGCGCTCGATCCGGCGAGGGTGCTGGGCACGACGAGGTGGGGCGCTCCGGCGCTCGACGTGCCCGCTGCCGTGGGCCACTGGTTCGCGGGGCGTGGCGTGACGCCGACCACGGTCGGGTCGTGTCCCGGATGCTCCTACCCGGGGTTCTCGCACCGGGTTCGTTCCGAGCGTGCCAGGCACGTCGTGGCCGCGTGGCGGCCGGGCCGGTGAGCGGGCCGACGGCGACGGTCGATCCCCAGCGGGTCGCCGAACGACTGGCGGCCCTGCGGTCCCGTCTCGCCGCCGTCGGCGGATCGGACGTCGACATCCTGCCGGTCACCAAGGGGTTCGACGCGTCGGCCATCGCCGCCGTGCGGTCGGTCGGGCTCGGGGCGATCGGCGAGAACTACGCCCAGGAGCTGGTCGGGAAGCGGACGGCGTGTGCCGGGTTGCGGGTCCACTTCATCGGACAGCTCCAGACCAACAAGGTCCGCCAGATCGCCGACCTGGTGGACGTGTACGAGACCGTCGACCGCGATCGACTGGTCCGCGAGATCGCCGCGCGCGCACCGGGGGCGCACGTCCTGGTACAGGTCGTCCCCGACGGCGTCGACCCCGGCAAGGGCGGGTGCTCCCTCGACGGGGCGGATGCGCTCATCGAGCGTGCCCGCTCGGCCGGGCTCGAGGTCGACGGGGTGATGGCGGTCGGTCCGACCGAGGGAGGTCCGGAGGCCGCCCGGCCGATCTTCCGAGCAGCTCGAGCACTGGTCGACCGGCACGCGCTGAAGGTCTGCTCGACGGGCATGAGCGCCGATCTCGAGATCGCCGTCGACGAGGGTTCGACGCAGGTCAGGATCGGCAGCGCGCTGTTCGGGCAGCGACCCGTCCCCGCTCGGCGTGACCAGGGACGATAGGCTCGATCGGCGAGGAGGAAACGCATGTCGTTCTGGAAGCGCACGATGGATTATCTGGGCCTGGGTCCGGATGCCGCGTACGACGACTACGACGTCGTCGACGAGTACGAACCGGCACCACGCCGTCGAGGTAACGGTGATGGTGAGGTTCGTGTCCGGCGCGACGAGTCGGCCGACGACGGCGTAGTGCGCACCATGCCGAGCAGACCGACGTTCCCGTCCCGCGATTTCGATCCCTCCCAGGCCCGACGCTCGGCGGAGCGCGACGACTCCGGGGTCGCTCCTCGGCCGCAGCGGTCCGGTGGCTCGCCGAGTCGCGGCGCAGGCGAGCCGAGCGCGGTCACGCCGCGCCGCTTCGACCAGGCCCAGGAGGTCGCCGACCGCTTCAAGGAAGGCCAGTCGGTCATCATGAACCTCGAGGGCGCCGATCGCGAGGTCGCCCGCCGTCTGATCGACTTCGCGAGCGGGCTCTGCTACGCGCTCGACGGGTCGATGGAGAAGGTCGCCAACGGCGTCTACCTCCTCAAGCCGGCCGGCCCGGACGATCGCCACGACGACTACGACGACTGAGGCCCGGGTAGGAACGCTAGCCTGTCCGCCAACGGCGTCGACGAGGC
>CBFCWS010000261.1:0-5106 GCA_965601765.1 uncultured Ilumatobacter sp.
CTCGACGACGAGGGATGGATCGTCGACCGTCCCCAGCACGTCTACGTCGTCCCGGCGGACGGCACCGGATCGCCGCGCAACCTGACGCCGGGTCCGTCCGAGCACGGCGGGCTCGCCTGGACCGCCGACTCCGGCTCGATCGTGACCAGCGCCGCACGCCACGACACCTGGGACCGGGACCTCTGCACCGACCTCTACCTCGTCGGCCTCGATGGCGAGGCGACGCCGATCACCCACCGCACCGGCGTGTACGGCCACCCGGCGGTCTCGCCGCACGGGGAATGGATCGCGTTCGTCGGCTACGACGAGCCGCTGCTGTACCCGCAACCGGGCAAGATCGGGGTCGTCCGGACCGACGGCACCGATCGACGGTGGATCAGCGATGCCCTCGACCGCAACTTCGAGCCGGCGACGTGTCCCAGCCGCCCGGTCTGGATCGACGATCAGGATCTGGTCGCCGTCGCGGAGGACCGCGGCACGGTGCACGTCCACCGGCTCTCGATCGACGGCGATGCCCCGGTCGCCATCACCGACGGTCCCAGGTCGGTGACCGGTCTCGACCATGCCGGGGGCACGCTCGCGACCACCGTGAGCGACGTGACGCGACCCGGCGAGCTCCATGTCCGGCGAGGCGGGCACGACGCGCGAGTGACCTCGGTCACCCGTGCCGGTCGCGGCTGGGAGCACTTCGCCGTGCCGTGCGGCGATGGCACCGCCGAGATCGATGCATGGCTGATGCTGCCCGACCCCGGCGGCGACGGTGGACTCCCGGTGCTGTTGAACGTGCACGGCGGCCCGTTCACGCAGTACGGCGAGATCTACTTCGACGAGGCGCAGATGCAGGCCGCTGCCGGCTTCGCCGTGCTGATGTGCAACCCGCGGGGTGGGAGCGGCCGCGACACGGCGTGGGCACAGTCGATCGCCGGTCCGACGCACCCGATCGTCGCCGGCACGGGCTGGGGCTCGGTGGATCTCGACGACGTCCTCACCGTGCTCGACGCGGCGCTCGATCGGTTCCCGGTCCTCGACGGCGACTGCGTCGGCATGCTCGGCGGCAGCTACGGCGGGTTCATGGCCACGCTCCTCGCCGCCCGCCATGGCCACCGGTTCCGGGCGATCTGCTCCGAGCGGGCGGTCAACAACGCCCTCACGTTGGAGTGGTCGAGCGACATCGGCTCGGTCTTCCGGATCGAGCACGGCCCCGATCCGGTCGAGGACCCGGACGAGTACTGGCGGATGTCACCGATCCGCTTGGCCCGCGACATCCACGTACCGATGCTGCTGATCCACGCAGAGGACGACCTCCGGTGCCCGATCAGTCAGGCCGAAGAGCTCTGGATGACGCTTCGACTGCTCGACCGCGACGTGACCTTCTACCGGTTCCCCGGCGAGGGCCACGAGCTGTCACGCTCGGGTTCGCCCCACCACCGCCGCCACCGCGCCGAGATCATCCTCGACTTCTTCGCGCACCACCTCCACCCGGCGTGACCGGTCTGTGTCATGCGGTGGTGCGGTCAGGCGATGTCGCCGATCGCGGCGGTCATCGCGGCGATGCCCTCGTCGAGCTCGTCGGCAGTGACGTTGAGCATCGGCGCGAGGCGCACGACGTTGCCGTAGAGGCCACCTTTGCCCACGAGCAGGCCGTGCCGACGGCACGCCTCGTGGAACTCCACGGTCCTCGCCACGTCGGGTTCGACCGTGCCCGGTTCGCACACCTCGAACGCCCACATCAGCCCACGCCCGCGCATCTCGGCGATCCACGGCGTCTGCTCGGCGAGCGGCGCCATCGCCGCTCGGAAGCGATCCCCCATCGCCTTCGCGTTGTATTGGAGCTGCTCGCCCTGGACGGTCCGCAGCGTCGCGATGCCGGCCGCCGCCGAGAGCGGGTTGCCGCCGAAGGTCGAGAAGTTTAGGACGTCGATCGAGTTCATGATCTCGGCGCGACCGACCACGCCGGCCAGGGTGATCCCGTTGCCCACCCCCTTCGCGAACGTCAGCATGTCGGGGACGATGCCGTGCGCCTGGTATCCCCAGAAGTGCTCACCGGTCCGGCCCCAACCGGTCTGCACCTCGTCGGAGATGAACAGGATCCCCCGGTTGTCGAGCTCCTTGCCGAACCGGCCGAACAGCCCGTCGGGCGGCGTCGCGAACCCGCCGACCCCCTGGATCGGCTCGGCGATCATGGCAGCGACGTCGCCGGCCGCGGTCATGTCGAGGATCTGGACCAGGTCGTGGACGCACGCATCCACGTACGCATCGTCGTCGAGGTCCCTGAACGGTGATCGGAGGCGGTAGCCGCCGTGGACGAACGACACCTGGAGCCCGGACAGCGCCGTCGAGCGCCACGACGAGTGCGACGTGATCGCCTGGGTCGAGAAGACCCGCCCGTGGTAGCTGTTGCGGATCGCCAGGATCTGGCTCGACCTCCGGAAGTTGGTGGCGAGCAGGAGCGCGGCGTCGTTCGCTTCGCTCCCCGACGGCGTGAAGTACACGCGGGCGTCGGGGATGCCCGAGACCGCCGCGACCATCTCGGCGAACTCGATCATCGGCTCCGACAGGTAGAGCGTCGAGGTGTGCATGACCTTGGACGCCTGCGCTCGGACCGCCGCGGTCACCGCCGGGTGGTCGTGCCCGATCATCGTCGTCAGGACACCGCCGAAGAAGTCGAGGTAGCGCCGGCCGTCCCCGTCGAACACATAGGAGCCAGAGCCGTGGTCGATCGCCAGCGGTTCGGCGTAGTACGGGGCCAGGAACGACGGCAGGACGTTCCGGTACCGGTCGGCGAGTTCGGCGGCGTTCGTCACGCGGGGTCACGCTAGACCGTCCCGAGTGAACTGGTGCGATCGCACGACCGGGTGACAAGATGACGGGGTGACGGGCGACCGCACGGGTCGGTCGTGATCAACCGGTCTGGAGCGCCGATGTCCAACCCCCGAGCAGATGTCGACCAGAAGTGGGCGGCGATGATCGAGCGCCACGACGCGTTCTCGGCGGAGCACCCCGAGATCGCCGGTGGTTCTCCCGCCCACCACCCGGAGGTGGCCTTCCTCGCCTGCGCAGACGCCCGGGTGTCGCCGGCGCTCCTGTTCGATCAGGGCCATCACACCGCGTTCATGGTGCGGGTCGCCGGCAACACCGCGACCGCGAGCGCGACGGCGAGTCTCGCCTATGCCGTCGATGCGCTCGGCGTCGACCTGATCGTCGTGCTCGGACACTCGCAGTGCGGTGCCGTCACCGCGGCGTTCCAAGGTGTCTCGGCGCCGAGTCTCAGCGCGGTCCTCAACCCGATCGACGAGTCGCTCGACGCATCGGGCCCGTGTGCGGATGTCGACGAAGCCATCGCGGCCAACGTCCACCACAACATGATCCGGCTCCGGCGTGACCACGGTGCGCTCGGCATCGCCGTGGCGGAGGGGCGCGTGGCGATCCGCGGTGCGATCCACGACATCACCGACGGCCGCCTGCACGTCGTCGAGGACGTCGACGGCGCACCCCACGTGCGCACGTCGGCGTGACCCCGAGCTGCGCGACGACGCGATAACTTGTCCGACCTCCGGGCGCAGGCGTCCGACGAGGGACCGATGGACGAGTTCGAACAGGGTGCACATCCGCTCGACCGCCGCGGCGGCAAGGCGCTGTGGTCGCAGCTCGAGTCGGAGCTGCGACGCCGCCTGGACGCCGGCGACTTCAGCGCACGTTTCCCGACCGACCGCGAGCTGATGGAGATCTACGGCGTCAGTCGCCACACGGTTCGCCATGCCGTCAGCGAGCTGGGAGCGCAGGGCGTGATCAGGCGGGCCCGGGGCGTCGGGTCGTCGATCGACACATCGATCGTCGAGCGCTCCCTGGGCTCGCTCTACAGCCTCTTCCAGGTCGTCGAGGAGAGCGGCGCCGAGCAGCGCAGCGAGGTGCGCCGACTCGAACGGGTGACCGACCACGTCGCGGCCGGCCACCTCGGTCTGCCGATCGATGCCGAGCTCGTGGTGATCGAGCGGTTGCGCTTCGCCGGGACGACACCGTTGGCGATCGATCGCATCTGGTTGCCGGGCACGGTCGGCCGGAGTCTCCTCGAGGTCGACTTCACCCACACCTCGCTCTACGACGAGATGGAACGGACCTTCGGCGTTCGCCCCAACAGCGGTTGGGAACGCATCAGGGCCGCGCTCCCGAGCGGCGCAGAGCGCGACCTCCTCGGTCTGCCCGACGGTGTCGGGATGTTTGCGATCGAACGCCTGGGAAGCCACGACGGGATGCCGCTCGAATGGCGCATCACCCATCTCCGCAGCGATCACGTCTCGTTCCTGGCCGACTGGAGCGTCGGGCAGCGCAGCGAGATCCGACTGCAGCTCGAGTCCGATCTCGACTGACCTGCCCGGCCCTGTTCGTCGGCGCGCTCGTCGCCTGTGCGTCGGCGCCGGCCGCCACCGATCGTGGTCTGGTCGTCGGCCACGTGGACGGCGACACGATCGACATCTCGTTCGACGCGACCGCTCCCGAGCGGGCCGTCGAGCGGGTCAGGCTGATCGGGATCGACACCCCGGAGCTCGCCCGCCCGGACCGGCCCGCGGAGTGCTTCTCGACCGAGGCGAGTGCCGAGCTGGCATCGCTCGCCCCGCTCGGCACCACGGTCCGGGTCGAGCGCGACGTCGTCCCGCGGGACGACTACGGCCGCCTGCTCGGGTACGTGTATCTGGCCGACGGCACCATGGCGAACCTCGCGCTGGTCGAGCGCGGGATGGCGCGCCCGCTGACGATCGCCCCGAACGACGGGCATGCCGCGGCCTTCGTCGCGGCCTCACACCGGGCCCAGCTCGCGGGCCGCGGGCTGTGGTCGGCGTGCCGCTGAACCTCGCGACCGACGGCGGTAGCGTGACCCGGTGACCTCGCTGGCGGAGCTCCTCGGGTACTCGCCGACCGATCGCCTGGTGATCATCTCGTGCGACGATCTCGGCTCCTGCCACGCTGCGAACGTCGGGGTGTTCGACGCGCTCCGGCGCGGGGCGGCGACCTGCACGTCGCTGATGGTGCCGGCACCGTGGGCGCTCCATGCCGCTCGCAACGCCCGAGACGACGACGACATCGGCGTCCACCTCACCCTCAACGCCG
>CBFCWS010000262.1:0-5098 GCA_965601765.1 uncultured Ilumatobacter sp.
GCCCCGTCCCCCGGCGCCCCCGTCGACCCGACGCCGGCAGCACCGACCGCACCCCGGCCCACCAAGCGCGACCAGAAGCGCGCCGCCAAGCAGGCCAGGAAGCAGCACATCCCGACCGAGCTCGTCACGCTCGAACCGAAGGCCCGCAAGGGGACCACGGTGGCGATCGCCGGTGTCGTCGGCATCGGGCGCGAGTCGGACAACGCGATCGTCATCGCCGACGACGCCTTCGTCTCGACCCACCACGCCCGCATCACACGCACCAACGACGGGGTCGTCATCACCGACCTCGGCTCTCGCAACGGCACCTTCCTCAACGGCACCCGACTCACGAGCCCCCGCCCGGTCCACACCGGCGA
Organism: uncultured Ilumatobacter sp.; assembly: GCA_965601765.1. Classification (GTDB taxonomy): domain Bacteria; phylum Actinomycetota; class Acidimicrobiia; order Acidimicrobiales; family Ilumatobacteraceae; genus Ilumatobacter. The sequence continues at coordinate 360 of CBFCWS010000262.1, forward strand.
CCGCGTCCAGATCGGCTACACGCTGATGGAGGCCCGGTGATGACGGTGACATGGCGCGAGGCACGAGGTGCGGTCGACGCCGGCGCGATCGACTCGTCGACGGACGCTCACGTGGTGCCTGGCACCACGGCGCGCTCTGGGGGCTCCGATGGCTGACCTGCGATGGGGCAGCGCGACCGACCCCGGACAGATCCGGCCGCAGAACGAGGACCACGCGCACGCCGGTCCGCACCTGTTCGTCGTCGCCGACGGGATGGGTGGGCACCTCGCCGGCGAGGTGGCGAGCGAGATGACGGTGCAGCACCTCGACGAGCGCATCGAGTCCGACGGGACGAGCACGCTCGACGACCTCGTCAGTGCCGTCAACGACGCCAACACCGCCGTGTACGACGCCGCCCTCGAGAACCCCGAGCAGGCGGGCATGGGCACCACCGTCGTCGCGATCGCCGTCGTCGAGGACGCGCTCGACGGTGAGGCGCTCGGCGTCGCCAACGTCGGCGACTCACGCGGCTACGTGCTCCGCCACGACCGCCTCCGCCAGATCACGATCGACCACAGCTTCGTCCAGGAGCTCGTCGCCGAAGGCGCGATCACCGCCGACGAGGCCCGTAGCCACCCCCGCCGCAACATCGTCACCCGCGCCCTCGGCATCGAGCCGACGGTCCGCGTCGACTCCTGGACGATGCCGATCATCCGCGGCGACCGATTCCTGCTGTGCAGCGACGGGCTCGTGGACGAGGTCAGCGACGACGACATCACCACCGTGCTGATCGAGCACCGCGACGACCCTCAGGCCGCCGCCGACGCCCTCGTGGCCGTGGCCAACGCGGCCGGCGGCCGCGACAACATCACCGTCGTCGTGCTCGACGTCCTCGACGGGGACGACCCCCCGGACCCCACCGCCGAGTTCGACGTCGTGCCGACGTGGGCCGACGACGACACCGGCGAGGTGACCGCCGAGGCGGCCATCATCTCCGACCCGCCCGACGACGAGCTGGCACCCCGGGCCGCAGCGGCCGGCGCGAGCGGGGCAGCACCCGACGGCCCCTCCCCCGACGGGGCGACACCCGACGACACGACGCCCGACGGCGAGCAGCCGAAACGACGCCGCGACCGCGTCGGTCGGATCTCGCGGTTCGTGCTGATCTTCGGGATCGCCTCGGTGCTGATCCTCGGGTTCGCGATCCTCGCGGCATGGGCGCGCGACGGGTACTTCGTCGCCTTCGACGAGGACGACCGCGTCGTCATCTACCAGGGACGCGAAGACGTGGTCCTGTGGTTCGAGCCGACGGTCGAGGCCTTCGGGCGCTACGACCGCAGCGAACTCGACGAAGCATCGATCGCACTCGTCGAGGACCGCTTCACCTTCGCGTCGAAGGCCAGTGCCGTCGACTGGGTCGCCAACCGCCTGTCGCCGGCTCCGACCACCACGACGACCACGACCACGACCACGACGATCCCGCCGACCACGACCACCCCCGGGACCTCGACGACCGTCCCGTAGCCGGGCGCACGGTGCCGCCCGGACACGCGGCCCGCACCCTCGCCGTCGGCGCCGGACACGAGTTCGCCCGTGTGCCGATCCGCACCCCGGATGACGGGGCGACACCGCCGCGGACGCCACCGGCTCGCGCTTGACGCCAAATCCCGGTCCCGACGGGGCAGGCTGTGGGCGTGATCGCGGTTCCTCGGCGACGGCGGCGTACGGAGCTGCTGCTGGTGATGATGGTCGTCGCCATCACCGCGATCGGGTACACGCTCGCCTCGCTCGGCACCAACTCCGTGATCCCGGCGAGCATCTGGGTGTTCGTCGGGATCGTCGTCGGGCTGATCGGCTTCGCCCACCTCGCCGTCCGGCTCCTGGCGCCCGGCGCCGACGCCACCCTCCTGCCCGTCGCGGCCCTCCTGCACGGCATCGGGTTCGTCATGATCACCCGCCTGGACGACGAGCTCGCCGGTCTGCAGGCCGTGTGGTCGATCGTCGCGGTCGCCGCGTTCACGGCGACCCTGTGGGTCGTGCAGCGCGTCGGCGACCTCGCTCGCTACCGCTGGACGCTGTTCTTCGGCGGCACCGCTCTGCTCCTGCTGCCCCTCGTCCCCGGGCTCGGGTCGACCATCAACGGCGCCCGCATCTGGGTCAGCGTCGGCCCCCTCAACTTCCAGCCCGGCGAGTTCGCCAAGCTCGCCCTCGCCATCTTCTTCGCCGCCTACCTCGCCGACCGCCGCGAGCTGATCACGACGTCGACCGTCCGCATCGGGCCGCTCCGGCTCCCGGAGTTCCAGTACATCGCACCGATCCTCGTCGCGTGGGGCTTCTCGGTGCTGGTGATGGTGTTCCAGCGCGACCTCGGCTCGTCGCTGCTCTTCTTCACCCTGTTCGTCGTCATGATGTGGGTGGCGACCGAGCGGGTCGGCTACCTCGTGCTCGGCGGCGCGCTCTTCGCCGGCGCCGCCTACGCCGCCTGGAGCATGTTCGGCCACGTCCAGACCCGCGTCTCGATCTGGCTCGACCCGTGGGAGGACGAGTTCGACTCCGGCTTCCAGATCGTCCAGGCGATCTACGGACTCGGCGACGGCGGCCTCGCCGGCACCGGGCTCGGCCGTGGCAGCCCCGACAAGGTCCCCGAGGCCCAGAACGACTTCATCTTCGCCGCGATCGGCGAGGAGCTCGGCCTGTTCGGCGCGACGGCCGTCCTGATCGCCTACCTCCTGTTCATCGGCGCCGGCCTGCGCATCGCCCTGCGCGCCGACCGCACCTTCGACAAGCTGCTCGCCACCGGCCTCACCACGATCGTCGGCGTGCAGGCGTTCATCATCATCGGCGGCGTCACCAAGGTCGTCCCGCTGACCGGCATCACCCTGCCGTTCGTGAGCTACGGCGGCTCGTCGTTGCTGTCCAACTACATCCTGCTCGCGCTGCTGCTCCGCCTCAGCGACACCACGGCCCGCCGCCTCGGCGAGCATCCCGACGGCCTGACCCCCCGGGAGCGCATCGCCGCCTGGCGCCTGCGCCGCAAGGCCCGTCGCACCGGCCGGGCCGACACCCCCGACAACGCCGGAGCCGTCGCATGACCGCCCTCGTCACGCCTCGTCGCCGATCCGCGCCCGCGACACACGCTGTGGCAGCGACCCGGACGTCGATGCGCGGGATCGCTGCCGCGAAGTCGCCTCCATGTCGCGCATGGTGCCTGCCACCATGCGCGACGGCGGCGGCAGCAGATCGCGGAGTGTGCTGGGGGGGTGTCGGGTGAACACGCAGATCCGGCGGCTCGCGGCCGGGTTGATCGCCCTGTACACGGTGCTGTTCGCGGCGCTCAACTACTGGCAGGTCAACCGGACCGAGGAGCTCGCGTCCGAACCCGGCAACACCCGCGCCCTGATCCGGCAGTTCAACCAGCCGCGGGGCGACATCGTGACGGCCGACGACGTCGTCACCGCCCGCTCGATCCAGATCACCGGCGTCGGCGACGTCGAGTTCCAGCGCCTGTACCCGACCGACGACCTGTTCGCCCAGATCGTCGGCTACCACACCTTCGGGCTCGGCACGACCCAGCTCGAACGCACCGAGTCCGACGTCCTCGTCGGCGACACGTTCACCCAGCAGGTCCTCGCCCTCGAGAACCTCCTCACCCCCGCCGCCGACAACTCCGGCGAGATCCGCCTCACCCTCCGCCACGACATGCAGCAGACCGCCAGGTCGCTCCTCGGTGACCGGGAGGGATCGATCGTCCTGCTCGACGTCGAGACCGGCGGGATCGTCGCCATGTGGAGCTGGCCGAGCTACGACCCGAACCGGGTCGCCGACCCCGACTACGACGCCGCCTTCCGGTACATCGCCCAGCTGCAGGAGGACCCCCGCAACCCGCTCCTCGCCAACGCCTACCAGGAGCGCTACATGCCGGGGTCGACGTTCAAGGTGCTCACCACCGGGGCCTCCCTCGACGCCGGCGTCGTCGACCTCGACAGCTTCTGGCCCCCGAGCGACTCGTGGGTCCCCCCACAGACCACCGACCCGATCACCAACTACGGCGGCACCACCTGCGGTGGCGACCTGACCGAGGTGTTCCGCCGCTCGTGCAACATCCCCTTCGCGCAGATGGCCGTCGAGCTCGGACCGGACGAGTTCCCGCAGTGGATGGCCCGCTGGGGCGTCGGCGAGTCACCACCGATCGACCTTCCCCGCCCCGCCGCCGGCACGATCGGTGACACCGACTTCGACGAGAACCTCCCGATCCTCGCGATCAGCGGCTTCGGTCAGGCCGACGTCCAGATGTCGCCGCTCCACATGGCGATGGTCGCGTCGACCGTCGCCAACGAGGGCGAGATGCTGCGACCGTTCGTCGTCGACGCCCGGCTCGACAACGCCGGCCGCGTGCTCGACCGCACCACGCGCGACGTGTGGAAGCGGCCGATCAGCCGTCGGACGGCGAACACGTTGGCCGACCTCATGGTCGAGGTCGCCGAGTCCGGCACCGCGAGCTGCTGCATCGCGCTCGACGACGGGATCTCCGTCGCCGCCAAGACCGGCACCGCCCAGCTCAACCAGACCGGCGAGCCCGAGCGCTCGCACGCCTGGATCGTCGCCTACGCGCCTGCCGAACAGCCGAAGTACGCGGTCGCCGTCATGATCAAGGGGACGACCGACGAGATCTCCGCCAGCACCGGCGGGCAGCTGGCGGGGCCGCTGGCGAAGCAGATGCTCGACGCCGTGTTCGAGATCGACCCGCCGGCGTAACGAT
>CBFCWS010000263.1:0-5045 GCA_965601765.1 uncultured Ilumatobacter sp.
CACCATTCGAACGGGTTGAGGTAGTAGCCGCACGACTCGACGGTCTGCCACAGCGAGCGCTCCCGCCCGCCACGCAACCACAGCGCCGATCCCGCGACTGCGCCCCCGGCCATCCACCCGAGGTACAGGACCGGGTAGGCGGGGCCGAACCAGCGCGCCTGCCAGACGTGGACGTCCTCGTGATCGGTCACGAGCTTCGCCCGGCGCGGCACATCGGCGTCGCCGGCGCCACTGATCACGTTGCCGAGCGTGATCGCGAAGCCCGAGCGCGGCTGGAAGCCCCGTCGGTACACGTGCCGGTTGGCGCGAGCACTCAGCGCCGGGACGAACCCCGCCCGACCGCGGGCGGCACCGGCGGCGTGGCTCACCAACCCGGCCGCCGTGTTGCCGAGCGACCAGCTCGAATCGAGCACGAACGCCGTCACCCCGGTCGGCGACCACCAGTCGTAGATCCGACGCCGCCCCGACACCACCCCGTTCGCGGCCCCGACCACCCCACCGAGCAACACTCCCGCTGTCCCGCCCAGCACGGCGCGCCCGACCGCTGCCCCGAGCAGCCCACCACCGGCGCCGACGAGCAGCGACTCACGCCGAGCGTCCGTCATCGCGCCGGCGAACAGGACGACGGTTCACGAGCCACGACACGACCCCCCACGCGCCGGACCGGCCCGCCCGGTCGTCGGGCGGGGGCCACCATCTGCGCGCTCCGGACCGGACGGAGCGAGGGCCGCGAGCGGGTGAGGACGATCTGTTCCTACTACTGGCGCAGCTTGGAGAGCAGGCGGAGCATCTCGAGGTACAGCCAGATGATCGTGACCAGGAGCCCGAACGCGGCGTACCACTCGAACTTCTTGTCGAGCCCCTGCTCGACACCACGCTCGATGAAGTCGAAGTCGAGCGCGAGGTTGAACGCCGCCAGGCCGGCGACGAAGAGGCTGAACGCGATGCCGAGCAGGCTCGGGCTGGCGAGGAAGCTGACCGAGTCGGCGCCCGCGAACAGCCGGATCAGGAGCGTGACGCCGTAGAACAGCATCACGCCGATGGTCGCCGCGGTGACGATCATCCGGAAGCGTCGCGTCACCTTGATGATGCGGGTCCGGTAGAGCACGAGCATCACGGCGAACACGGCGATCGTGGCCCCTGCGGCCTGGACGACGATCCCGTCCCAGAGCGTCTCGTACATCCTCGAGATCGCGCCGATGAACACCCCCTGCGCCAGCGCGTAGATCGGTGCGATGAACCGAGCCAGCTCCGGCTTGCGCCACAGCACGAGCACCAGCACGAAGCCGCCGATCAGGCCGCCCCAGGCGAGCGCCGGGATCGAGTAGTTGTAGCCGATGGTGCCGTCGGCGAGCTGGACCTGCTCGGGCTCGCCCTGCTGATACCACCCGAACGCAGCGGCCAGGAGGAGCAGGACGAACAGCACCGAGGTGGCGCTGACCACACCACCGACGGTCATCGCCTTGCCCGACCACGGGCTCGTGGGTCCGTCGGAGAGGGGCTCGGTCGTCGTCGGCGGCTCGGCGACCGGTGGGAAGTGGGACGAACCGGAGGCGGGCGGCGCCCACGTCTGGGCGCTCTGCATTGCTCGTTCGTTGAGGACCGGGTTGGACATGACGCTCCTGAAACCGGGACGCCGCGGTCGACGTCCATGTCGCGACCAGGATATCGGCCGTGGATTCGCTCCGCCCGTGCTGCTCGGGTCTCGCTGCGACGAGGCGCTGCGTCACGCGGTGCTTTGTGACGACGATCGTCATCGGGTGCGGATCGCGATCGGGTGCGGTGTGCCCGAGTGCTCGGTATCGTGGCATCGGTGTGTCGTGTCGGACAGGTGCCGATCGCCTGTGGGAACGGGTAGCGAGAGCTCAGGAGCGAAGATGGCCAAAGACCGCGTCGATCGTGACGACGAAGACCTCGTCCGGCTGTACCTGACCGACATCGGTCAGTACACGTTGCTGACCAAGGACGACGAGGTCCGACTCGCGAAGGCGATCGAGGCCGGTAAGGAAGCCATCGAGCTGCTCGACGCGGGCGGCAAGAACCTGACGCCTGCGAAGAAGCGCGAGTACCGCCGCACCGCCCGCAAGGGTGAGGAGGCCGAGCGCCAGTTCGTGCAGTCCAACCTGCGCCTGGTGGTGTCGATCGCCAAGAAGTACCAGGCCTCCGGCCTGCCGCTGCTCGACCTCATCCAGGAAGGCAACCTCGGTCTGATGCACGCCGTCGAGAAGTTCGACTGGCGCAAGGGGTTCAAGTTCTCGACGTACGCCACGTGGTGGATCCGCCAGGCGATCACGCGTGGCATCGCCAACACGGGCCGCACGATCCGGCTCCCGGTGCACGCCGGCGACACGCTGGCCCGGTTGCAGAAGGCGCGGTCGCGCCTCGAGCTCAAGTACGGCCGTCCGGCCACGCTCGCCGAGCTCGCCAAGGAAGTCGAGATGCCCGAGGACAAGGTGACCGAGGCGCTCCGCTTCGCGGCCGAGCCACTGTCGCTCTCCGAGCCCCTTCGTGAAGACGGCGACGCCGAGCTCGGCGATGTCGTCGAGGACCGGTCGGCCGAGTCACCGTTCGAGGTCGCGGCGACGGCGCTCCTGCCCGAGGAGATCGCCCGGCTGCTCGCGCCGCTCGACGAGCGCGAGCGCGAGATCCTGAAGCTCCGGTTCGGCCTCGACCGCGGCGAGCCGCGGACGCTCGAAGAGGTCGGCGAGCACTTCAACCTGACTCGTGAGCGCATCCGGCAGATCGAGGCGCGCGCGATGTCGAAGCTGCGCCACCCGTCGAGCGACACCGGCGCTCGCGACCTCCTCGCCGTCTGATGCCGCCGGCCGGCGACGCCGTCACGTGACGACCAGCGTCGCCTGCATCCCCTTCGCGAGGTGCGTCTCACCGTCCTCGGCTTCGACGAGGCAGAACAGCGTGTAGGTCCCGGGCGCGAGGTCGTAGGTGGCGTTGCAGGTCTGACCGGGACCGAACGCCTCGAGTTCGAACGCACCCGCTTCGGCGAGCGCTGCTTCGTCGACGACACCGTCGACCAGCGGGACGCGACCGCCACCGGGCAGGAAGGCGACCTCGTGGTTGCTCTCGCCCTGGTTGTCGACGACGAAGGTGACGACGCCGGCGCTCACCTCGTAGCGCTCCCGGTCGAACCGGTGATCGGTCATCACGATCTCGACGGTCTCGGTGGCGCTCGACTCGAGCGATTCGCCGACCGGCACGCACGGGGCGTCAGCCGTCGCGCTCGCCGAGCCGCTCGCCGACCCCGATGCGCCGGCCGAGCCCGATGCGCTGGCCGAGCCCGAAGCGCTGGCCGAGCCCGAAGCGCTCGCGGAGGCCGATCCGGTCGCGGACTCGGTGTTCGGGGTGATGTCGCGCACCCCTGCACCGTCGTCGTCGCCACACCCGGCGGCGAGCACGGCAGCGAGGACGGCGGCGGTCGATGCGATCGTCGCAGGACGGCGACGAGGACTGGCGGGCATGGATCCTCCTCGGATCGCTTCCGGATGGTTGTTAGGTGTTCCTAACCTATCGAGGTAAGGACTCACGATCAAGTGGGATGCTCGCGCGGCCCCGGCCGTGTTGCCGGGCATGCGGGACGGCGGCTGGGGCCGCGTCATCGACGTGTCCAGCCTCGTCGCCCACGTCCCGAGCCAGCCCGCTCATTCTGTGGCAGCGATCTCGCGCGCCGGCGTCAGGATCGCTGCCCCAGAAGCAGCCGTTGAATCCTGTGGAAGCGATCACGCGCGCCGGCGACGCGATCGCTGCCACAGAGTCGCTGGTCGCAGAGTCGCTGGTCGCAGACAACGACGTTCGGCCCTGACGTCGTGCCGCGGGCGGGTCCACGATCGACCCATGAACGGTGCCCCGCAGACCGAGCGGCCGCGCGAACCGGTGGTCCGGCAGCATGCATGAGCCGCACTTCTGCCCCTACTGCGAACTGGCGTTCGAGTACCACAACGAAGTGGTCGACCACATCCGCCACGACCATCCCGAACACGCCGCGTCGGTCGCCGGGATCGAACCGCACGAACTCCCGCATCGCTGAGCATCGCCGGCCACGGCTGCGGATGCTCCGGACGAGTCCGGTAGGGGGAACTCACCGCCGTGATCCGCCGGGACGGCCGGTCACTCCATCGTGCGCAGCGTGTCGGGGATGTCCATCCGCCGCACCCGCCGGACGAGGAACAGCGGCGCCACCGCGACGGCGAGGATCCCGACGGTGATCGCGAGGAGGACGGTCGTCGGCGCCACGACCCGATCGATCGCCAGATCGGGCAGCGTCGTCGTCGCGAGCGAGCCGAGCATCACGTCGAGGAACATCACGCCGAGCGCCAGGCCGACCAGCGTCGACAGCGCGCCGATCAGCACGCTCTCCTTCACGACCACGCCGATCACGGAGCGAACCGGCAGCCCGAAGGCGCGCATCGTCGCGTGCTCCCGGCGTCGCTCGTCCAGCGTGATCCGTGTCGTGTTGAAGGCGATGAGCAGCGCGAGCGCCAGCACCGCGACCGCCGCGATGACGAGCACACCGACGAACTGCGACATCGCGTCGTCGAAGGTCTCGGTGAGCTTCGCGACGGGTTGGCTGGACGCCACGCCGGCCATGCCGAACAGCTCGCGCTGGATGCCGGCCCGGTCGCTGCCGGGCTCCGGGTAGGCCTGCACGACGTTCGTGGTCCCGGTGAGTCCGAACCGGTCGGCCTCGGCGATGTCGACGAACGCGAAGGTGCGGAACGGGTTGGCGTGAACGGCGCCGACGACGAGCTCCGACTCCGTCAGGGTGAACGAGCCGTCGGCACGGCGCACCGGGTGCTCGAGTCGGATCGAGTCACCGAGATCGACGCCGAGGTCGTCGAGGGCCTTCTGCGTGACCACCAGGCTGCCCTCGGTCGAGTCGATCGACCGCTCGATGGTCGGCGTCCACCGTGCAGCTCGGACGTCGAGCGCCTCGACGAGGAGGTCGAGCTCGGCTCCGTCGTCCGCGCCGCGCGCCGTCGCCGGGAGCCGCAGCCCCGTGTCGATCGACGCGACCGTCGACGAGCTGCTGC
>CBFCWS010000264.1:0-5025 GCA_965601765.1 uncultured Ilumatobacter sp.
CCCCGTCCGGTCGAGGTGCAGCCCCGGACGGTCCGGCACGGGCGGCCCGGCGAGCGGGTTCAGCCGCGCACGACCAGCGTGCCGGCCACCTTGTCGTGCCACGTCTGATTCCGATCGTCCCAGAGCATCCACAGGAAACCGAGGTTGAACAGGACCGGGGAGATCAGACCCTCGAACAGCGTCCGCCCGATCGCCTTGCCCCAGCCGGGCGGCGCACCGTCGTCCTGACGGATCACCGTGACCCCGACGATGCTGCGCCCCCACGTCCGTCCGGTCCGGGCGAGTGCCCGCAGGTAGACGAACGCGACGACGATCACCCCGGCGAGGATCACGAGGGCCCCGAGCGCGATCGGCCCGGCATCCGGCGCGCCCTCCGGGCAGGTGATCTCGCCGTCGATCGTCACGCAGTCGTCGAAGGCCTGGACGATCAGGATTGCACCGACGATCACGAATGGGACGACGAGCAGGCCGTAGAGGATCTGGTCGAGGACGTACCCGCCGAACCGGATCCAGAACCCGGCGAGCGGACGGTCGAGCCCGGTTCCGGCGATCGGGGGCGACGGTGCGCCCGTCGGGCCCGGGAACGGCGACGCCGCTGGGGGTGGGGGTGGTGGTGGCGGCGGCGGTGTGGGTGGCGGGGTGGGCGGCGGGGTGGGCGGCACGTCGGACATCGCCCAGATGCTGACACAGGGGGCGCGGCGGCCGTGCACCCGGACGCGTGCAGGTGTTCGCCTCGACGGGCGATCGTGGGGGGGTGCCACCGCCGGTGCGCTCGTGCGATCCGCGACGCGCACGACTCGAGGGTCCACCCCGCTGGTGGGCCGCGCCGTCAGAGTGGACCCGCCGTCAGAGGGGGACGTTGCCGTGCTTGCGCTGCGGGAGGTCTTCGCGCTTGGTACGCAGGACGCGGAACCCCGCGACGACCTTCTGGCGGGTCTCGGCCGGATCGATGACGTCGTCGATGAAGCCTCGCTCGGCGGCGGCGTACGGGTTGGCGTACTTGCTCGTGTACTCCTCGACGAGCTCGGCGCGACGGGCCACCGGATCCGCCGTCTGTTGCAGCTCGCGCCGGTACACGACCTCGACGGCACCCTGGGGCCCCATCACCGCGAGCTCCGCGGAGGGCCAGGCGAACGCGAGGTCGGCACCGATCGACTTGGAGTTCATGACGACGTAGGCGCCGCCGTACGCCTTGCGGGTGATCACCTGGATGCGCGGCACCGTCGCCTCGCAGTAGGCGAACAGCAGCTTCGCGCCGTGGCGGATGATCCCGTTGTGCTCCTGGTCGACGCCGGGCAGGAAGCCGGGGACGTCGACGAAGGTGAGCAGCGGGATGTTGAACGCGTCGCAGGTGCGAACGAACCGAGCGGCCTTCGACGACGACTCGATGTCGAGCACACCGGCGAGGATCATCGGCTGGTTGCCGACGACACCCACGGTCTCGCCGTCGATGCGGGCGAACCCGCACACGATCGACTTCGCGTAGTGGGGGTAGTACTCGAAGAAGTCCCCGTCGTCGACGACCGACCGGATGACCGTCAGCATGTCGTACGGCAGGTTGGGCGACTCGGGGAGGATCTCGGCGAGCTCCGGGCAGAGCCGCTCGGGATCGTCACCGAGGTCCTCCGACGGCGGCTGCTCGAGATTGTTGGCGGGCAGGAACGACAGCAGGAAGCGGACGTCGTCGAGGCACGACTTCTCGTCCTCGGCGACGAAGGTCGCGACGCCCGACTTGGACGCGTGGCTCATCGCGCCGCCGAGCTCCTCGAGCGTGACGTCCTCGCCCGTCACCGTCTTCACGACGTCGGGGCCGGTGATGAACATGTGACTCGACTCGCGCACCATGAAGATGAAGTCGGTCATCGCCGGGCTGTAGACGGCGCCACCGGCACACGGGCCGAGGATCACCGAGATCTGCGGGATCACACCCGACGACTGGACGTTGCGGTAGAAGATGCCCCCGTAGCTGGCGAGCGAGACGACGCCTTCCTGGATGCGGGCGCCGGCGCCGTCGTTGAGCCCGACGACCGGGGCGCCGGTCTTGAGCGCGAGGTCCATCAGCTTGTGGATCTTCTCGGCGAACACCTCGCCGAGCGCACCGCCGAACACCGTGAAGTCCTGGCTGAACACGAAGACCTTGCGCCCCTCGACCGTACCCCAGCCGGTCACCACGCCGTCGGTGTAGGGGCGCTTGCCGAGGCCGGCGTCGTGGGCACGGTGGCGGGCGAGCATGTCGAGCTCGTGGAAGCTGCCGTCGTCGAGCAGGTACTCGATCCGCTCGCGGGCGAGCATCTTGCCCTTCTCGTGCTGGCGCTCGACGGCGCGTTCCGACCCGGCGTTGAGCGCCGCCTCACGGCGTTCGGCGAGGTCGTCGATCCTGTCCTGCATCGAGGTCACGCCGACCAAGGTACTTCGCCACGTGTCGACCCAGAAAGACGGTCAGCCGCTTCGGATGCGGCCGGCGGCGGCCAGCGGAGGCGGGTCCACCGCGCCGGAGCCGACCGACACCGGGCTCGGGGAGCGGCCGTTCAGGACGACGTCGCGGAGGCGGTGGCTGCCGCGGCGACGATCTCGTCGACGGAGACGAGCATCAGCTCGGCGGCTGCTCCGAGCGGGATGAACGAGTCGGCGGCGGCGACACGGCTGATCGGCCCGTCGTACCCGGCGTCGACCAGCCCGGCGACGACACCCTCCGCGACCCCACCGCTGCGGCGGGTCTCGTCGACGACGAGCACTCGCCCCACGTCGTTCGCGTGGACGATCAGGTCGGCGATCGGCAGCGGCGACAACCAGCGCAGGTCGAACACCCGCGCCGAGAGGCCCTCGACCGCGAGCCGCCTCGCCGCTTGCAGGGACAGGTACAGCCCGTTCGCCCACGTGACGATCAGCACGTCGTCGCCGTCGCGGACGACGCGGCCCGAACCGATCGGGACGTGTTCGTCGCGCCATCGTCCGGGCGGCGCGTACGGCGCGGTCCAGACACCGTCGCCCTGCTCGTGGAGATCGCGGGTGTGATAGCGGGCGATCGGCTCGACGAAGGCGCACACCGTGCCGTCGACCGCAGCGGCGGTCGCGCAGGTGCGCAGCATCGGTCCGGCGTCGGAGGGATGCGCCGGGCTCGCGATCACCAGACCCGGGATGTCGCGCAGCACGGCGACGCTGTGGTCGTTGTGGAAGTGACCACCGAAGCCCTGTTGGTACGCGTACCCGGCGATCCGCACCACCATCGGGTTGCGGAACTGTCCGTTCGAGAAGAACGACAGGCTCGACGCCTCGCCGCGGAGCTGGTCCTCGGCATTGTGGAGATAGGCGAGGTACTGGATCTCGCAGATCGGGAGGAGGCCGCTGACCCCGGCGCCGAGCGCCAGCCCGAGGATCGACTGCTCGTCGAGCACCGAGTCGAAGACGCGAGCCGAGCCGAACCGTTGCTGGAGGCCGCGCGTGACGCCGTACACGCCGCCCTTCACGCCGACGTCCTCGCCGAAGACGAGCGCCCCAGGGTGGGCGGCGAGCAGGTCGGCGAGCGTGCGGTTGATCGTCTCCGCGAGGGTCAGCGCACCCTGGTCCTCGGGGAGGGTGCCGCCGAACACGGCGCCGCGGTGCTCCGTCGACGCCGCCCGCGCCACGCTCGCCGCCACGACATCGGGTCGTCGCGGTGCGAGCGGCGCGAGCACCTGCTCGCGGGTGGTGAGGCGCGCGCCATCGGCCAGCTCGAGCGCGCGCCGACGGGTCGACGCCCGCGTCGCCAGGTAGTGCTCGACCAGGGCGTCGGGGGGCTCGCCGAGCTCGAGCAACGCCCGGGCGACCGCCAGCAGCGGGTCGTGGTCGAGATCGGCTCGAACCGCGGCGGGCCGTCGGTACCCCGACTCGACGTCGGTGCCGGCGTGGCCGAGGAACCGCACCGTGCGCAGGTGCAGCAACGCCGGTCGTCCGCGGCGGACGTGGCCGACCACCCGAGCGGCGGTGTCGAACACCGCGCCCGGGTTCGACCCCTCGACCTGGACGTACTCGAGGTCGGGACGGTGCGCGAGGCTGGCCTCGATCCACTCCGGCGGGGTCGGCACGCTGATCCCCCACCCGTTGTCCTCGCACACCAGCAGCAGCGGGACGCGCAACCCCGAGTGTGCGGCGAAGCAGGCGGCGTTGATCGCGCCCTGGACGGTGGAGTGGTTCGCGCTCGCATCGCCGAACGAGCACACGGCCACCGCGTCCGAGGGCCACTCCGAGTCGACACCGAGCCGGTTGGCGCGATCGATCGCGAGCGCCACGCCGAGGGCCCGTGGCAGTTGCGATCCGATCGTCGAGGTCTGCGGGATGATCGCCAGCTCGCGGTGACCGAACACCTTGTGTCGGCCGCCCGCGATCGGCTCGGCGCGGAGGGCGAGCAACCCGGCCAGGATGTGCTCGACCGGGTCGTGTCCACCGCGCTGGCGGGCGCGCATGCAGTAGAAGGCACCCGATCGGTAGTGGAGCAGCGCCGGGTCGGTCGGGCGGAGGGCAGCGGCGATCGCAGCGTTGCTCTCGTGACCGGCCGAGCCGATCGTGTAGTGACCGAGGCCTTGGGTTCGCATCCAGCGCGCGGTGTGGTCGCACACGCGGCTCTCCACCTGGGCCGCCCAGATGTCGCCGAGCGGCGCGTCGCCGTGGTAGTGGTGCCGACCCGGCTCGAATCGCACGATCGCGTCGAGCAGTGCCTGTTCGATCTCGTGCAGGTCGTCCGGCCAGCCCCCCATCGCCGCAAGACACTACGCCTCCGATCTGTCGTGGACACCAAATCGGACCGCTGGGTTGCCCGGCGACGGAATCGGGTGAAGAGTGGGCACGTGGAACGCATGGTCCGTGTCGCGGCAGGTCAGCTCGGACCGATCCCGCGCGATCACGATCGTGCGTCGGTCGTCGAGCGTCTGATCGCTCTCCTCCGTGCGGCCGCCGCCGAGGGCGCCGACCTGATCGCGTTCCCCGAGCTGGCCCTGACGACGTTCTTCCCGCGCTGGCACGTCGCCGAGATCGAGCAGTTCGACCACT
>CBFCWS010000265.1:0-4965 GCA_965601765.1 uncultured Ilumatobacter sp.
GTCGCCTCCAGCTCGCTCCAGGTCCACGACGGGTTGTTGAATCCCAAGCCCACCAGTATCGAACACCTGTTCGTCCAGGCGCAAGCCGGCGGACCCTCGGTCGTTCCCTGATCACCCGGCGCCTACTCGCAGACATAGCTTGTATCTACTCGGTGAAGTAGAGATTCCCCACCCCGGTGCGTATCCTCGGCACGTGGATGAATCGCCGTTCCCGTTCCAGGGCCCACTCCGGCCCGACGACGTGCTCGGCCGTGACGACATCGTCGCCGATCTCGTCGAGCGGATCACCGCGCGACGGGTCACCGCCCTGCTCGGACCGCGCCGGTTCGGCAAGACCAGCGTGTTGCGCCGGGTGGGTGCCGAGCTCGCGGACGCCGGCACCACCGTCGTGCACGTCGACCTCTACGAGCTCTCGTCACCGGCCGACCTCGCCGTCCGCCTCGACCAGGCCCTCGCCGCCGTCGAGGGACCGGTGCTCGACCGGCTGCACCACCTCATCTCCGGCGGCGAGATCAACCTCGGCGTCGCCAAGCTGCTGTTCGCCCGCCGGGCCGCGCAGCAGCCCGACCCGATCGCCGTCGTGCACCACCTGCTCGACGGGCTGATCACGGCCGCCCGGCGCGATCCGATGCTCGTCGTCTTCGACGAGTTCGGCGGCATCGACCGCGTCGACGGGGCGGCGGGCCTGCTGCGCACGAAGCTGCAGCACCACGTGCGCGACCTCGGCATCGTCTTCGCCGGCTCGCAACTCTCGCTGATGCGCGCGCTCTTCACCGAGGTCAGCCGCCCGTTCTACGGCCAGGCCGAGCTGGTCGAGATCGGGCCGCTCGCACCGAGCGCCGTCCGCTCGATCGTCGAACGGGGCTTCCGGGCGACCGAGCGCGACCCCGGGGCCGTGGCGACCGCGCTGATCGAGTTCGCACGCGGCCACCCCCAGCGATCGATGCAGCTGGCCGACGCGGCCTGGCGGCACGCCGTACCCGGTGCGGCCGCGCCGGCCGACCTGTGGGGGCGCGCCCTCGACGACGTCCGCCGACAGACCGACCTCGCCAACGAGACGCTGTTCTCGCGGAGCCCGACGAACGACCAGAAGGTCCTCCGCCTGGTCGCGAACGGCGAACCGATCTTCGGGGCGACGGCGATGACGATCGGGTTGACGCCGGGTTCCGGCCAGTCGGCCCGCGACCGGCTGGTCGACCTCGGCGAGATCGAGCGGGTCGGGTCGCGCTGGCGGGCGGTCGACCCCGTGTACGCCGACTGGGTCCGTCGCCGGTTCCCGCTCTGACGGTCGGCCGGCCGCCGGTGGTCAGCCCATGTGCGAGGTGGCAACCGGCTCGACCCGCATCACCACGCGCTCGTCGCCAGGCTGGTGATAGGGGTACACGTCGAGGTCCATGTACTTCTTGGCCATCGAGTCGATGAAGGCGTTCGACGGGTCGTCGTCGACCCGCACGACCTTGCCGCGCAGCTCGAGATAGCGATACGGGTTGTCGGGGTCGGTGCCCGACACGGCGATGGTCGGATCGTCCTGGAGGTTGCGGTACTTCTGGCGCCCCTTGGTCAAGGAGAACACGAAGTGTCCGTCCTCGAACCCACCCCACACCGGCGTCGACTGGAGCTGGCCGTCGGGGCCGGTCGTCGCGACGTGCCAGAACACGCGCTTGTCGAAGAGATCGGCATAGTCCGCAGGGATCGTCACGCCGATATCCACCGAACGCGGACGGTCGCTATTCCGTCACCGATCGCGATCGGACGCGGGTGCCGTCAGGTGTCGGCGACGAGCCACCGGTGCGGCACCCGCTTGCGGGTCGCCTCGCTGACGGGCGCCACGAGCGTCGGAGTACGACGGGCTCAGCCGTCGACGAACTCCATCGCCTCCTACAGCAGGGCACCCGACGAGCTCTCGTGGTCGGCCGAGACGGCGACCCACTCCGAGAAGACCTTCCCGGCCGGCGCGAACGGCGCACCGATGCCGGCCTCGATCAGCTCGGCGACGCGCACGCGCAGCAGCTCGACGACGAGGTCGCCCGTCGTGCGGGTCGATCGCCACGTACTCACCCGAGCTGGTGTCGCCGTTGTCGTGGGTCCAGGTCCAACGACCGCCGGGTCGCGGATCGAGCTCGGCCGAGCGCGCCATCCACGAGCACAGCCCGGATTCGGTCGTCCACAGTGCGAACACGCGCTCGGGGGGCGCGGCGATCTCGGTCGTCACGGTGGCCGGCCTCACGTCAGGAGTCCTCCTCTTCGGCGACGCGCCGGAGGGCGTCAAGCTCGTCGGTCCAGAACTGGTCGAGAAACGACCGCAGCTCGGCGAGCCGAGCGAAGTCGATCGAGTACAGACGCCGGTTGCCGTCGACCCGGACGGCGACGAGCGATGCGTCGCGCAGCACTCGCAGCTGCTGGCCCACGATCGGCTGGGCAAGCCCGGTGCCGTCGACGAGCTCACCGACCGACCGCTCCCCGTCGCTGATCAGCCGGAGGAGATCGCGACGCACCGGATGAGCGAGCGCCCGATACGAATCGTCCAACACCACGGCCTTCATGCGCCTCACATACGGCGACATATGGGCGCTTTTCCATATAGTCACCCCGCACCGCGACAGTTGGGGTCAGACCCCAACTGTCGCGACATGCGGGGTCTGACCCCAGATGTCGCGTCGGGGTTCGCCGAGGGTGACCGTGGCGGTGTCCGTGGCGAGGCGACCCGAGCCGTCGTCGACCCACGCCCGTCGGCGCACGTCGCTAGCCCTTGACGCCGCCCGCGGTGAGACCGCCGATGATGTGCTTCTGGGCCACGATGAAGACGAGCACGATCGGTGCGGCACCGAGCAGCGCCGTCGCCGCGAGCAGACCCCACTTCGCGTTGTAGCCCTCGGCGAGGAACGACTGGAGGCCGACCGGCAACGTCAGCTGATCGGTTCCCGACAGCAGGAAGCTCGCCAGCACGAACTCCGAGAAGATCGTGATGAAGCTGATCATGAAGATCACCGCGAGCATCGGGCGGGCGAGCGGCATGATGATGCGGAAGAAGATGGTCAGCGAGCCCGCGCCATCGATCCGGGCCGCCTCGTCGAGTGACTTCGGCACCGAGTCGAGGAACCCTTTCAGCAAGAACGCGTTGAAGCCGGCGGCGCCGCCGATGTACACCATGATCAGGAATGCGTGGGTGTTGAACCCGATCGCGCTCCACACCTCGCCGAACTCCTGCGACAGGACGAAGAACGCGATGAACCCGAGGAACTGCGGGAAGATCTGCATCACGAGCAGCGAGGTCAGCAGCGCTCGCCGGCCGGTGAACTCGAGCCGGCTGAACGCGTAGGCGGCGAGTGCGGCGACGAGCACGTTGATCGCCGCCGCGATCAGACCGATGTAGAAGCTGTTCCACATCCAGGTGCTCACCGGCGACACGTCGTTGTCGAAGATCCCCTTGAAGTTGTCGAGGGTGACGTTGTCGGGGATCAGGCTCGAGGCCGAGAGGCTGTTCGCCGAGTTGAACGCCGCCGACACGATCCAGATCACGGGGTAGAGCGAGAAGATCGCGGCGAGGATCGCCGCCAGGTGCCGGCCGCCGCTGCGACGGAACCACACCGGGAACGTCGCCTTCTGCCGCTGCAGTTGCGCCGTCGGCGCCGACTGGTTCAGGAACTGCCCGGAGGCGTCACTGGTCATAGATCTCCTCCAGCTTCTTCGTGAGACGGAAGCTCAGCGCCGAGGTGGTGGCGAGGACGACGAAGATGATGACGACGATCGCCGACGCGAGTGCGTACTGGTTGCCGCGACCGGCGCCGGCGGCGATGTCGAAGGTGAACGAGATCAGGATGTCGGTCGACCCGACCGGCACGTCGTAGCCCGTGAGCGGAGGACCGCCGTTCGTGAGCAGATAGATCAGCACGAAGTTGTTGAAGTTGAACGCGAAGGCACCGATCAGGAGCGGTGCGGTCGACACGAGCAGGAGGGGCAGGGTCACCATCCGGAAGGTCTTCCACGCACCGGCGCCGTCGACCTTGGCCGCCTCGATGAGCTCCTCGGGGATCGACGTCAGCGCACCCGAGTTGATGAGGAACATGTAGGGGAAACCGAGCCAGAGGTTGACCAGCAGGATGCTGATCATCGCGGTCCACTGCTGGCCGAGCCAGTTGACGGACGGCAACCCGAAGAAGTTGAGGAGATCGTTGATCTGGCCGAAGTCGGGGTTGAGCAGACCCCGCCAGACGAAGATCGACAGGAACGCCGGGATCGCGTACGGCACGATGTAGATCGATCGGTACACCGACCGACCTCGCATCCCCTCGTTCTTCAACGTCAGGGCCAGACCGAGGCCGAGCGCGAAGGTCATGACCACCGAGAGGAACGCGAAGGCGACGTTCCACAGCAGCACCCGCACGAACGGCTCGCGGATGCGCTCGTTCGTGAAGATGTCCGCGTAGTTGTCGAGGCCGATCACCTGCTTCCAGCCGGCGAGCGACTGGTCGAGGGCGAACAGCGGCACGTTGTCGCAGGTACCACCCGAGCAGACGATGCCGGAGCTCTCGGCGAGCAGGGCGACCCGCTGCACCTCGGCCTCGGGCACGCCGTCGCAGAAGAAGGTGCCCTGGCCCGCTACACAGGTGCGGTTCTCTTGGGCGTCGAAGAGGGTGTCGGTCGCCTCGTCGTAGACGAAGCGCTTGCCGGCGGTCCGGACCTGCGCGGTGTTGAGGGTCTGCACGGTGGCGACGGCCTCACCGGGCAGGTCGAGCACGACCCCCTGGAGCTCGCTGCTCGCCGCCGTCAGCGCGAGGCCGGTGAGGAGCTGGTACCCCTCGATCTCGGCGGGTGGATCGCCGGGATCGGTGTCGGGTGGCAGCTCCGCGACCGGCTGGAGGTTCGGTTCGGCGCCCCGCTCCCGCGGCACCCCGATGAACGGTTCGACGTCACCGCCCGCGACGAGCAGCGCCAGCTCACCGGCGTCGTTCTCGTAGACGGCGA
>CBFCWS010000266.1:0-4946 GCA_965601765.1 uncultured Ilumatobacter sp.
ACTCGCGAGCCTTGGTGTACGCGTCGTGCTGTGCCGACGTCGCGCGTCCGACGTTGAGGGTCCGGTAGTAGCAGGTGCGGTAGCCGTTGAAGGACTGGATGATGTCGAAGAACGCCTGGTCGCCGGGCCGCAGGATGCGGTCGGAGAAGTTGTGCGGGTGCGGGCTGCAGCGCTCCCCCGACACGGCGTTGATGGCTTCGACGTCGTCGGATCCCAGTTCGTACAGCTTCTGGTTGACCAACGCCACGATCTCGTTCTCACGGATGCCGGGCTTGAGGACGTCGGCGATCAGCTGGTACGCCCCGTCGACCATGGCGCAGGCCGTGCTGAGCAGCATGATCTCGTCGGGCGACTTGATCTCGCGTGCGTCGAGCATGATCTGCTGACCGTCGATCACGGTGATGCCCTCCGCCTGGAGGGCGAACAGCATCGGCGGTTCGACGATGTCGACGCCGAGGGGCATGTCGGCGACGCCCTGCTCACGCAGGAGGGCCGCGATCTCGGCGGCCGTCCGCGCGAAGAGGTTGTTGTCCGGTGGGATCGCGCCACGGAGCCCGTTGAGACCGGCGCGGCAGTTCTCCGGCTTCAGCCAGGGAGCGTGCAGCCGGTGGTGCGCCGCAGCCGAGCCGAAGTCCCAGACCATCGGGTCGCCGCCCTCTCGGGCGAGCAGCGAGTAGCGCGTCATCTTGTCTCGGGCCCACTCGCCGATCTGCGTGCTCGTGGTGTAGCGGATGTTGTTGGTGTCGAAGCACAGCAGGGCGCCGGCCGGCGACGCGTCGAGCGCGGCGCGCACCCGCGCCAGGCGGTACTCCCGAAGCCGCCCGAAGTCGACCCGCTCCTCGAAGTCGACGGCCATGCCTCCCGGCGACGGGGTGACGGCAATCGCGAACTCTGCCATGTCGGTCCACTCTCCTGCGATCGTCGGATCTGAGTCGGTCGCCTCGTGGCGTCGAGGTCATCCGGGACCGACGGTAGGCCAATCCGCAAACGATTGCAAGAGCAACCCGCCAACTGACTGCGATTCTCTGCACTCGAGGCTCTGCTTGGACGCGATCTGGCGTCAAGGACTTGCAATCGATTGCAGAAGTGCGTATGGTCGAGATCGTCGCAGATCGCGGATGATCCGAAGGGGGGCATGGCGTCGTGAACGACGAACACAGCGCGACACCGGACTCGGCGGGCGACGCGACCCCGATCCTGGAAGCGCACAACATCGTCAAGCGCTTCGGCGGCGTCACCGCCGTCGACGGGGTCGGCATCGCAGTGCCGCCCGGTGAGATCCACGGCCTCGTGGGCGAGAACGGCGCCGGGAAGTCCACCCTGATGCGTGTCCTCGCAGGCATCTTGAAGCCTGACCACGGATCGGTGCTCGTCGACGGCGAGGAGCTCGAGGCCGGGAGCGCCATCTCGGCGCTCGAGGCCGGCGTCTCGCTCGTCCACCAGGAGCTCAGCCTCGTGCCCGAGATGACCGTCGCCGAGAACATCAACCTCGGTTTCACCCCCACCAGGGCCGGGTTCATCAACAAGGCCGAACAGCGACGGATCGCCGCGGACGCACTCGACGAGATCCACGTGTCGGTCGACCTGGATGAGCCGATCGCTCGGCTGTCGGTGGCGCTGCGTCAGTTCGTCGAGATCGCCCGTGCGGTCGCACGCAAGCCACAGATCCTGATCCTCGACGAGCCCACCGCCACCCTCACGCCCGCCGAGACCGACTATCTCCTCGACATGCTCCAGCGCCTGGCGGAACGGGGGTTGGCCATCATCTACATCTCGCACCGCATCCCGGAGATCTTCCGGATCTGCGACCGCGTCACCGTCCTCCGTGACGGCAAGCACATCGAGACCGTCGACATCGCCGAGATCCGCCCGAACGAGCTGGTCAGCAAGATGGTGGGTCGCGACCTCGAACAAGACCTGCACACCCATCGTGAGCAGGTGCCGCCGGGCGAGGTGGTGCTGAGCGCCACGGGCATCCGCGCCGCGGGGGTCAACGACATCGATCTCACGGTGCGAGCCGGCGAGATCGTCGGCCTCGGCGGCCTCGTGGGCGCAGGTCGGACCGAGCTCGTGCGGGCGATGATCGGTGCCGACGTCAGGGCGGCAGGCGACGTCACGGTCGCGACCGACGGGACGGTGAGGCGGATCAACAGCTACCAGTCGGCGATCGCCAGCGGTGTCGCCTACATCCCCGAGGAGCGACGTACCGACGGGCTGGCGCTGACGATGACCGTGTCGGACAACATCACGCTCCCGAACCGCCGACGCCTGTCGCAGAACGGATTCCTGTTGTTCGGGAGGATCGCCGAGTTCGCGAAGCGCCTGGCCGACGACGTGGGGCTCCGGCCGCCGGAGATCAGGCGTGCGGCAGGCGACTTCAGCGGCGGCAACCAGCAGAAGGTCGTGTTGGCCAAGTGGCTCGGCCGCGAGCCCGACGTCATCATCCTCGACGAGCCGACGCGAGGTGTCGATGTCGGTGCCAAGGTCGAGATCCACCGTCTCGTGAAGCAGTTGGCCAGCAATGGCGCCGCAGTCCTCGTCGTCAGCTCCGACCTCCCCGAGCTGCTCGAGCTGTCCGACGTGATCCACGTCGTGCGCGACGGCCGAATCGTCGGCACGCTGTCGGGCATCGACGCCGACGAGCAGTCGGTGATGTCCCTCGCCTCCGGCCAAGCAGCGGGAAGTGCCGCATGACCGTCGAGAACACCGTCGAGCCGCGCAACGAGCCGGCGCCCGCCGATCAGGAGGCGGGTGTCGAGCGGCAGGACTTCAACTTCCTGGTGTGGATGTCCCAGCAGGGGGTCTTCGTCTTCACGGCGTTGTTGCTGCTCTTCGCCTCCGTCTTCGTCGACGGGTTCGCCAGCGTGGACAACATCACCGACGTGTTCAACCGGGCCGCCCCGATCGGGATCGTCGCCGTCGGCATGACGTTCGTGGTGATCAGCGCCAACTACCTCGATCTCTCCGTGGTCGCCCAGGTGGCGACCTCGGCGGTGTTGCTCATCGCCGTCAGCAACTCCGACAACATGCTCTTCGGCATGGCCTTGGGCGTGCTCGTGGCGATCGTGTACGGCATCGTCAACGGCGTCGCCGTGGGCGTCTTCCGCGCCAACGCCGTGATCGTCACCCTCTCCACCACCTTCGTCGGACTCGGCATCCTGCGGTGGGCGAGCGGCGGCAGCATCTACTTCGGTGACCCGGACGGTGTCATCGCCACGTTCGGCAAGACCGAGATCGGCCCGTTCCCGCTCGCGATGTTGGTGCTCATCGTGGTCACACTGGCCATGCACTTCGTGTTGACCAACACGACGTTCGGCTTCCTGATCAAGTCGTTCGGCTCCAACCGGGAGGCGACGCGGCTGGCCGGCGTCAACACGCCGCTCGTCGTGATCGGGGCCTTCACGGTCTCGGCCTTCGGCGCCCTGCTCGGTGGTTGGGTGCTGGCCGCCTTCTCCAACACGGCGGTCTCGTCGATGTCGGACGGGTTCGACTTCGAGGCGCTGGCCGCCATCATCGTGGGCGGAACCAGCGTGTTCGGCGGCAAGGGCAGCGTGCTCCGCACCCTGCTCGGCGTCGTGTTCGTGAGTGCTCTCACCAACATCATGGTCCTGTCGGGATTCGGCTTCGGCTCCCAGCAGATGGCGATCGGTGCCCTCATCGTGCTCGCCGTCTCGGTCGACGCCCTCGCCCGAAAGGTGGGGAGCTCATGACGCAGACAGCGACCCTCGACCTCGGCAGCGAGAAGCCCGACCTGATCGGTCGGATCAGGACGATGTTCGCTCGGCGGACCGAGGGCCGGGCCGTCGTCCTGCTCGTCGTGGTGTCGATCTGGGCCCTGATCTGGGAGTCCGCGGTGTTCACCGCCTACGAGGTGACCCTCGGGCGACTCGCCCTCATCGGCCTGACCGCTGTGGGGTTGACGGCGGTGATCCTGATGGGCGAGCTCGACCTCAGCATCGCCAGCACCTTGGCGGTGTCGGGCGTCGTGATGGCCAGCTTCGACGATGTCGCGCTCGGGATCGTCGTCGCGCTGGCCGTCGGTCTCGTCATCGGCGTCGTCAACGCCTTCTTCGTCGTGGTGGTCGGCATCAACTCCTTCATCGCCACGCTCGGGATGCTCTTCTTCCTGCGAGGCCTGGCGTTCGTCATCTCCGACGAGGAACCGGTCCTGATGCAGGACAAGGACTTCGCGCTCGAGTTCGGGAAGCCGCTCATCGGCGAGTTCACGCCTCGGGTGCTCATCTTCGTCCTGACGTTCGTCGCCATGCACGTCTTCGTCACCCGCGTCCGCGTCGGGCGGGAGTTCTACGCCGTGGGTGGCAACCGGGAGGCGGCCCGCGATGCGGGTATCCCCGTACGTCGGCGGGTGTTCCTCGGCTTCATGATCTCGGGGTTCGTCGCGGCCGGCGCCGGCATCATCGTCACCCTGCAGCTCACCGCGGCCGATCCGACCGCGGGTGGGAACGCGCTGCTCACCAGCTTCGCGGCGGCGATCGTCGGCGGCATCCTCCTCACCGGTGGTCGGGGTTCGGTGCTCGGAACGCTGCTCGGCGCCGCGTCGCTCGCCATCCTGCAGGTCGGCATGACGTTCAACGGTGTCGAGTCCGACGTCCAGAACATCATCATCGGACTCGTGCTCTTCGTCGCCGTCATCACCGACCCCAACAGCATCCGCGCGGTCGTCGGAAGTGCTCGAACGTTCTTCCGCGGCCGCTCGGCGCCCAGCCCGACGGGTTGACGAGCGTGCGACCGGAACCACAGCGGCACGAGGCGCTGCGGTTCGGGTGACATCAACAGACAACACACACACCAACAAGGGGAGAAAACATGCAGAACCCACGAACGACAACTCGGCGCAGGGGCCGGGCCGCCATCGGCCTGCTCACCGTCGGCGCGTTGGTCCTCGCCGCGTGCGGGGACGACGACGATGACGCCGACGAGCCCGC
>CBFCWS010000267.1:0-4938 GCA_965601765.1 uncultured Ilumatobacter sp.
GTCTTCGAGTACGGCGCAGGGAAGTCGACGATTTGGTGGTGCAAGCTCGCCGGGCAGGTGACGACGTTGGAGGCGTCGCCATTCTGGACGGCGTACCTCAACCTGTATCTCGGGAGCCGTCCCGAGCTGATGTCCAAGCTCGTGACGATCCACGTCCCGTCGGATTGGAACCCTGGCGCTCCGGGCGGCTTCAAACGGTACTGGACGAAGCGCCAGTCCGCCCTCACGCAGGGGAGGATCGACCAACTGGAGCGCCGCTACCTCGATGTCGATCCGACCCCGGTCGACGTGGTTGCATTCGATGGCTCCATCCGCGGACTCACGATGGGCCGGTGGGCACTCGACGGGCGGGGCGCTCGCGGCGCTCAGGTGATCGTGGTGGACAACACCGAGGTCGCACCGATCTCGTCGCTGGCCGCACTCATCGGCGACGGCATGGTCCGCCTGGACTTTCCCGCCAGACCCGGCGATGTGATCCCCGAGCACCAGGGAGGAAAGCATGTTACGTCGGTGTGGGTCTCCGAGCAGCGAATGGAGGGGTGCGACCGGGGGGACGCACTCGGCAGAGACGAAGATCTTTCGGCGCACCAACAAGCCCCGGACCTGGACAGTGCCGCGCTCGGACGCTTTCTCGATGAACTCCGAGCACGACTCGCAGTGCTCGGGATCGAGACCGTCAGGTGAGCCGCTCCCGATGCTGCGAGTGAGCCGGTTCCGGCTCCTCGCAACAGACGGCGCCGGGTGAACCTGACGGGGGTTCCGTGGCAGCGGCGGCACGTCGCCGCCGCCACGTCGCTGCGCCCCTCGGGGCGGGGGCGCATCCTATGCGGTCGGTCAGCGACGCCCTACCCGCTCGAGTCCGACGCGTCGATCGGCCGGAAGAGGAACATGTTGGCGTACCCGTCGCCGCGTCGACCGTCGACCAGCGGTTGGTGGATCGCGGCATCGAAGCGTCGCGCGTCGACATCGCCGCTCGGGGCCAAGAGCACGCCCTCGTACGCGCGCGACCGGATCGACTCGATGACGTCCTCCGGAACCGTGTCCCCCGTGAGTAGGCGGGCCGCGATCTCGATGAGGATCAACGGTCGGCACCTTCGCAACGTCGCATCGGCGCCGTCGATCACCGCACGCTCGTGGCCCTCGACGTCGATCTTGACGAAGTCGAGGCGGTCGAGCCCGAAGTCGTCGAGCGTGGCGGTGGCGACCTCGACCGTCCGACCGTCACCGGTGGCTGCGATCGACGCTTGTGTCGGACGCTCGACCGAACCGTCGAGTGGGATCGTGAGCGTGGCAGTCCCCGACCGGTCCGACAACGCCACCTGGTGGACGAGCACGTTCGGAGCCCGCCACGAGCGCAGGGCGGTAGCGCAGACCGGGTTCGGCTCGAAGGCGTGCACCCGTGAGGACCGGCGGGCGAGTGCATAGGTGTACGGACCGAAGTTCGCACCGACGTCGGCGGTGACCGCGCCCGTCGGTAGCCAATCGTCGAGCCGGTCGACCTCGGGCTCCAGCACCCCGAGGGCACGCATCGCGTTGTAGCGCGCAGGAACCTCCCACCGAGCCGGGATCAGGCGACGGGCCGACGAGACGACCGCCCGGACGCGCTCGTGGCGGACCTGTCTCACGGGCGGTGGTCCGGGGGAGCGTCCATGGTGCGCCGACGAGGGTAGTACGAGCCGCCCGCCGTGACATCGGACCCGCCGATCGCAGTTCGTCGGGCGATAGCCGCCATCATCG
Organism: uncultured Ilumatobacter sp.; assembly: GCA_965601765.1. Taxonomy (GTDB): domain Bacteria; phylum Actinomycetota; class Acidimicrobiia; order Acidimicrobiales; family Ilumatobacteraceae; genus Ilumatobacter. The sequence goes on from CBFCWS010000267.1 coordinate 1,738, forward strand.
AGCGGTGACGCGGCCTTGGTAGCATCGCTCGCCGTGTCGGCGCCCGGCGTGAACGATCCCGCCGAGAGCTCCGGCCCCTGGCAGCGCCGCATCACGCTCGCTGCGAAGCGGTACCAGGCGCTGCGACGCCGGGCGACGGCCAGCCGCTGGCTCGTGCCCGTGATCGCGCTGCTACTGGTCGTCGGCATCGTAGTGTCCTGGGTGACGCTCGACGTCGATCTGGGAGCGGTCGACCGGTGGCGGCTGCTGGCATCGGCGGCGCTGGCCGTTCCGGCGGCGATCCTCTCGGCGACGGAGTACTGGCTCGCGCAACGCCTCGTCGGGGGAAGAGCTTCCGCGCGCGAGAGTGTCACCGTGTCGCTGCTCGGGTCGCTCGGGAACCTCCTCCCGCTCCCGGGCGGGGCGATCGTGCGCGTCGACGCCATGACGAGCGGCGGGAGCGCGCTGTCGGCGGCGGTCCGGACGACGGCCGGCATCGGACTGGTCTGGGTCGGCATGGCGCTCGTCGCCTCCGGGGTGGCGATCGTGTCGCTCGGCTCGTCGGCCGCAGGCGCTGCGCTCGTCGGGATCGGCGTGGTGATCGCGATCGGCGGTGTGGTTGCGATCGGCCCCCGCGGCAGCCGCACGCGGTGGCTGACGTCGCTGGTCTTCGTCGTCGAGGCGCTGGTGATCGCGATCGCTGCGTGGCGGATCCTCCTCGTGCTCGAAGCGATCGGTGAGTCGGCCACGGCGACCCAGGCACTCGGACTCGTCGCGTCGGGGGCCGTGGCGGTGTCGGTCGGCCTCGTGCCCGCCGGACTCGGTGTGCGCGAGCTGCTCGCAGGTCTGCTGGCCCCCCTGGTCGGACTGCCGGCGGCTGCTGGATTCCTGACCGCCGGTTTGAACCAGATCCTCAGCCTGCTCGGTCAGGGAGCGCTCGCTGCGGTCGTGAGGCCCGGTCGTGGCTGATTCCACCGGGTCGGACCTGTCCGGCGTGATCGCCGGTGACTGGTGCGTCGGTTGCGGGGCCTGCACCGGCGTCGACGCCTCGGTCGAGCTGGTCCTCGACCGCCATCGCGGTTCGTACCGGCCGAGCCACGCCTCGGGCGCGGCCGCAGCCGCGGTGTGTCCGGCGGTCGAGGTCGACATCTCGGCGTTGAGCCGTACCCGGTATCCCGATGGTCCCGAGACGGTCCACGGCGTCGTGCTCCGGACGTGGCTGGCGCAGGCGACCGACGCCGAGGGGAACCTCGCCGCGTCGAGCGGCGGACTGATCAAGCCGGTCCTCCGACATCTGCTCGAGCGGGGTGTGGTCGAGGGGGTCGTCGCGCTCGCCGAGGTGGAGGGGCTCGACTACCGGCAGCGCCTTCACCGCACGTCGGCCGAGATCGATGCGCTCCCGGGCTCGATCTATCACGTCGTCCAGCATGCTGACCTGTACCGGATCCTCGCCACGACCGACGGTCCGCTCGCGGTCGTCGGCATTCCGTGTCAGCTCGAAGGGCTCCGCCTCTTCCTCGCGTCGCCAGAGGGTCGTCGACACGCCGACCGGGTGGTCATGACGGTCGGGGTGTTCTGCGGGTGGCAGTTCACGACGCACGCGATCGACGCCCTCGGGCGGTTCCTCCGGTTCGACCCGACCGCGATCACCTCGGTCGCCTACCGGGGCGGCGGGCCCGTCGGCAAGACCCGCATCGGGCTGTCGGACGGCTCGCAGCGAACGCTCAACCGGCGGGTCGACTACGCCGCCCAGGTCGCCTTCGACCGGAGCTTCAACCTCCCGCGTTGCCATGTGTGCGTCAACCACTCGAACTTCCTGGCCGACCTCGCCGTCGGCGACGCATGGCTCCCCGAGACGGCGTTCTCGCGGACCGGCGTCAGCATCGCGATCGCTCGGAGTGCGTTGGCCGAGCAGGTCGTGAGCGCGCTCGAGTCGGCCGGTCGCATCCGGCTGATGGACGTCGATCCGTCGGTGATCGAGCGGTCGCAGGGTCGCGTCGTCGCATACGGCGACCAGGCGTACGCGCTCATGGGTGCTCTCGAGCGCGTGGGCGAGCACGTCCCGCGCATCGATGCCCCGAACCGCACGGCACACGTCCCGGTCGACGCCGCCGAGGTCCTTGCGATGTGGCGACAGGTCCGCCGCAAGCGCGAGCTCCAACAGCAGGGCCGATACCGCCTGCTCTGGTTCCGCAAGGCGACCGTCGAGTTGCCGTCGCTGCTGCGTCGCCTCGCACGATCGCGTCTGATCGCGCGGTACGCACGCGCCGTCTTCGGTCGCCGCCGGCCCGAGTCGAGCGCAAGCACAGGGACACTGGTCGACTTCCGGTGAACGAAGGCGACGTCGATCATGTGTACGCGCGTGTACGCGGTGCGAGTTGCGACGCCGCTGGATCCTCGACCAGCATGCGGGGCATGAACTTCGCCTTCACCGACGAACAAGAGGAGCTGCGCTCGACGATCCGCGCTTTCATGGTTGCCAAGAGCGACGAGGCCGCTGTTCGCGAGCAGATGGAGACCGATCAGGGCTACGACCCGGCGGTGTGGTCGCAGATGGCCGAGCAGATGGGTCTCCAGGGTCTCGCGATCCCCGAGGAGTACGGCGGTTCGGGGTTCGGGTACGTCGAGCTCGGCATCGTCCTCGAGGAGATGGGCCGGGCGCTGCTGTGCGCGCCGTTCTTCTCGACGGTCGTGCTGGCCGGCAACGCGCTGATCCACTCCGGTGACGAAGCGGCCAAGGCCGCCCACCTGCCCGGCATCGCGAGCGGCGAGACGATCGCGACGCTGGCGTTCACCGAGCCGTCGGGCAAGTGGGACGAAGCCGGGATCACGATGGAGGCCACCCCGGCCGGTGACGGGTACACCCTCACCGGGACCAAGAGCTTCGTCGTCGACGGGCACATCGCCGATCTGTTGATCGTCGCCGCCCGCACCGCCAACGGCGTCTCGCTGTTCGCCGTCGAGGGCGACGCCGACGGGATCACCCGCACGCAGCTGTCGACGATGGACCAGACCCGCAAGCAGGCCAAGATCGACTTCGACGCGACCCCGGCGACGCTGATCGGGACCGAGGGCGGTGGCTGGGACACGCTCGAGACCGTGCTCGATCTGGCCGCGGTGGGGCTCGCCGCCGAGCAGGTCGGCGGCGCCCAGTTCGTGCTCGACATGGCCGTCCAGTACGCCAAGGATCGCGTCCAGTTCGGCCGTCCGATCGGGTCGTTC
>CBFCWS010000268.1:0-4911 GCA_965601765.1 uncultured Ilumatobacter sp.
CCATGCTGGTCCAGTCGGGCAAACCGGTCGGCGTGCTGCGCACCCACGAGTGGGCCCCGAGGGTCCTGATCGCCAACTCCAACCTCGTGCCCGACTGGGCCGACTGGAGCGAGTTCCGCCGGCTCGAGCAGCAGGGCCTCACCATGTACGGCCAGATGACGGCCGGTTCGTGGATCTACATCGGGACCCAAGGGATCCTGCAGGGCACCTACGAGTGCTTCGCCGAGATCGCGCGGAAGCGCTTCGGCGGTTCGCTGGCCGGCACCCTGACGATCACCGCCGGCGCCGGCGGGATGGGCGGCGCGCAGCCGCTCGCGGTCACGATGAACGACGGCGTCGTGCTGATCGTCGACGTCGACGAGCACATGCTGCAGCGGCGACTCGACCACCGCTACCTCGACGCGATCGCTCCCGACTACGCCGCAGCGGTCGAGCGGGTCACGGCGGCCAAGGCGGCCCGGAGGCCGCTCTCGGTCGGCCTCGTCGGCAACGCCGCCGACGTCCTGCCGCGACTCCTCGCCGACGGCGTCGACGCCGACATCGTGACCGACCAGACCAGCGCCCACGACCCGCTCAGCTACCTTCCCAACGACCTCACGCTCGCGGCAGCCGACCAACTGCGCCGCGACGATCCGGCCGAGTTCACCCGTCGCGCCCGTGCGGCGATGGCGACCCACTGCGAGGCGATGGTCGGCTTCCTCGACGGCGGCGCAGAGGTCTTCGACTACGGCAACAGCCTGCGCGCCGAGGCAAAGCTCGGCGGCTTCGAGCGGGCTTTCGACTACCCCGGCTTCCTACCCGCCTACATCCGTCCCCTGTTCTGCGAGGGCCGTGGCCCGTTTCGATGGGTCGCGCTGTCGGGTGCTCCCGCCGACATCGCGGCCACCGATCGAGCCGTGCTCGAGGAGTTCCCCGACGACGAGGCGCTCCATCGGTGGATCACGCTCGCGGGGGAGCGGGTCGCCTTCCAGGGGCTGCCGGCGAGGATCTGCTGGCTCGGCTACGGCGAACGGCACCGGCTCGGCCTGCGCTTCAACGAGATGGTGCGCTCGGGGGAGCTGACGGCGCCCGTCGTCATCGGCCGCGACCATCTCGACTCCGGCTCGGTGGCCTCGCCCTACCGGGAGACCGAGGCGATGCTCGACGGCTCGGATGCGATCGCCGACTGGCCGCTCCTCAACGGCCTCGTCAATGCCAGCTCCGGCGCGACGTGGGTGAGCATCCACCACGGGGGTGGGGTCGGCATCGGCCGTTCGATCCACGCCGGGCAGGTGACGGTCGCGGACGGGAGCGATCTCGCAGGCGAGAAGCTCGAGCGCGTCCTCACCAACGACCCGGCGATGGGCGTCGTCCGCCACGTCGACGCCGGCTACGACCGTGCGGTCGCCGTCGCCGACGAGCGGGGGGTGACGATCCCGATGCGATCCAGGGCGGAGGGCTGATGGCCTGGACGATCGAGGGCGACTTCGCGGCCGACGGTGCCGTGTGCGTCCGGCAGGCGTTCGATCGAGCCCACGTCGAGTTGGCGCGCCGGGCGATCGACGACAACCTCGCTGCGCTGTCCCCGCTGGCGAAGCGGGCGAGCAGCGCCGGTGACGGCGCCTTCGTCGAGGACTTCTGCAGCTGGAGTCGCTTGGCGTCGATGGAGCGCTTCATCCGCGAGTCGCCGGCCGCCGAGATCGCGGCCGCGTTGATGGGCTCGACGACGGTGCGGCTCTACCACGATCACGTGCTGGTCAAGGAACCCGGCACGCGCCAGCGGACGCCGTGGCACCAGGACCAGCCGTACTACAACGTCGCCGGGAGCCAGAACGCCAGCATGTGGTTCCCGGTCGACCCGGTCGAGCGGTCGGCGACCCTCGAGTTCGTGGCCGGCACCCACCTCGGACCGTGGTACATGCCCCGCTCGTTCCTCGACGACCAGGCGAAGTGGTTCCCCGACGGGACCCTCGCCGAGCTGCCGGACTTCGCCGACGACAACCGGCGCGACCCGGGACGCTGGCGGATCATCGGCTGGGAGCTCGAGCCCGGCGATGCGGTCTTCTTCGACATGCTGACCGTGCACGGAGCGGGCGGGGTGCACGGCCCGGCGCGGCGGCGCGTGCTGTCGGTGCGCATGCTCGGCGACGACATGGTCCACGCACCTCGTCCGTGGACCACCTCCCCGCCGTTCGACGACCTGCGCGACGAGATCCCGGCCGGGGCGCCGATGGATCACCCCCGCTTCCCGCTGCTCTGGACCCGCCGGCGCGGCTCGATCGGAGCGTCGTGACGGTTCGCGACATCCTGGTGATCGGCCATCCCGATCTGCGGGTGGTCGCCGACGAGCTGCCGATCGACGACATCGGGTCCGATCGCGTCCAGCGACTGATCGACGACCTGATCGACACCATGCGCAACGCTCACGGCGCCGGGCTGGCGGCCACGCAGATCGGCGAGCCGGTGCGGATCGCCGTCATCGAGGTCGGTGACAACCCGCGCTACCCGTACAAGCCGCGCATCCCGCTCACCGTAGCGATCAACCCGATCGTCGAGCCGATCGACGACGAGATGGTCGACATCAACGAGGGGTGCCTGTCGGTGCCGTGGCGTGGCGAGGTGAGCAGGCACGTGAACGTCTGCGTACGGTACGTCGATCGGGACGGGGTCGCCCACGAGGAGGTGAAGCGGGGCCTGACCGCAGGGACCTGGCAGCACGAGTGCGACCATCTCGACGGGGTGCTCTTCGTCGACCGGGTGACCGATCCGACGACGCTCACGACGTGGGAGCAGTACGAGGAGCACCACCGCGACGCGTTCATCGAGCGCATCACCGCCTTCGTGGAGCGCATCGGCTCGTGACCCAGGTCTGGTGCGAGGCGGCGCTGGTCGACGGGCAGCCTCGCACCGGCGTGCTCGTCGAGATCGCCGACGGCCGGTTCACCCGGGTCGAGATCGGTGCCGAACCGGGCGGCGCGCTGCGGCTCGCCGGCTTCTCGGTGCCCGGGCTCGCGAACGCACACAGCCATGCGTTCCACCGGGCATTGCGGTCGCGCACGCAGGCCGACCGCGGCACGTTCTGGACGTGGCGCGAGCTGATGTACCGGGCCGCCGACCGCCTCGACCCGGATCGATACCACCGGCTCGCCCGTGCCGTCTTCGCCGAGATGGCGCTGGCCGGGGTGACCTGTGTGGGGGAGTTCCACTACGTCCACCACGGACCGGACGGTGCGGCCTACGCCGACCCGAACGCGACGGGTCTCGCGCTGCTCGCCGCGGCCGACGACGCCGGCATCCGGATCACCCTGCTCGACACCCTGTACTTGCACGGCGGGTTGGAGGGGACCGGCCACGTCGCCCCGACCGGCGTGCAGCGGCGGTTCAGCGACGGGACGGCCGCTCGCTGGCGGGAGCGGATCGAGCGTCTCGAATCGTCCGACACGCACCGCATCGGTGCCGCGATCCACAGCGTCCGTGCCGTCGCCGACGCCGCGATGCGCGTCGTCGTCGACTGGGCCACGGCGCACGACGCCTGCGTGCACGTGCACGTGTCGGAGCAACCTGCCGAGAACGAGGCGTGCCGAGCACGGTCCGGTGCGTCGCCGACCGCCGTGCTCGCCGACGCAGGGGTGGTGTCGCGTCGTTGCTCGGTCGTGCACGCGACCCACGTCGACGCGGCCGACATCGGGCGCCTCGCGACGGCCGGCTCGACGGTGGTGATGTGCCCGACCACCGAGCGCGACCTCGGCGACGGCATCGGTCCGACCGGCGATCTCGCCGCGGCGGGCATCCCCATCGCACTCGGGTCCGACTCGCACGCGGTGGTCGACCTCTTCGAGGAGGCGCGGGCGCTGGAGCTCCACGAGCGCCTGCGTACGCAATCGCGCGGTCGGCACACCGCCGCCGATCTGCTCGACATGGCCGGCGCTTCCGGTCACCGCTGCCTGGGGTGGGACGACGCCGGATCGATCGCGGTCGGCAACCGGGCAGATCTGGTCACCGTGTCGCTCGATTCGGTCCGCACGGCCGGTGCCGCCGGCCGTCCGGTGGAGGCCACCGTCTTCGCCGCGACGGCGAGCGACGTCACGAACGTGTTCGTCGATGGCGCCCACGTCGTCGCCGGCGGGCGGCATCGGTCGATCGACGTCGCACGCGAGCTCGATACGGCGATCGGGGAGCTGCTCGATCGTGGATGAGTCGGCGTCGGCCCCGGCGATCGTGATCGACGACATCGGTTCGCTCGTCACCAACGACCCGACGCTCGGACGGGGCCCGCTCGGCATCATCGAGCGAGCGAGCCTCGTGATCGTCGACGGGCGCGTCGAGCACGTCGGCCCCGCCGGTGCGAGCGGCGATCGCCGGATCGACGCCGACGGGGCGTGCGTGCTGCCCGGCTTCGTCGACTCCCACACCCACCTCGTGTTCGCCGGCGATCGGGCCGAGGAGTTCACCGCCCGGATGGCCGGCCGGCCCTACGACGGCGGCGGCATCCGGGTCACCACCGAGGCGACGCGTCGCACGCCGACCGAGGAGCTCGACCGCCTCGTGCGCCGGCGTCTCGCCGAGGCCCATCGCGCCGGGACGACGACGATCGAGATCAAGTCGGGCTACGGCCTGAACGTCGTCGACGAGGCCCGGTCGGTCGACATCGCCCGGCGGCACACGCCCGAGGCGACGCTGCTCGGCGCCCACCTGGTGTCTGCGGAGTACGAGGGACGCACCGACGACTACGTGTCGCTCGTGTGCGACGCGATGGTCCCGGCGGTGGCGCACCACGCCCGCTGGATCGACGCCTTCTGCGAAGCGGGGGCGTTCGACGCCGACCAGTCGCGCGCGGTGCTGGAGGCCGGACGCGCGGCCGGACTCGGTCTGCGTCTGCACGGCAACCAGCTCGGTCATGGACCCGGTGTCCAGCTCGCGGTCGACTGCGGC
>CBFCWS010000269.1:0-4901 GCA_965601765.1 uncultured Ilumatobacter sp.
CAGGACGAGCTCGTACAGTTCGGCTGCGTGCGCCGACCGAGCCGGGCGATCGACGATGCGCTCGTCGTCGCACAGATCGGGCCGACCGGCGAGGCGGAACAGGGACTCGAACTGGTGTCGCTCGTAGGGCAGGACGTGGATCCAGCCGTCGGCGGTGCGCTGGGGCCGCCGGAACGGGGTGAGGAGTCGCCCGTAGCCGGGGGCGTCGAGGGGCGGTTGCGGCACGCTCGCGGCACCGTGCTCGACGAGCTGGTAGCCCGCCATCACGTCGCGCATCGCGATGTCGATGACCGTGCCTCGGCCGGTCCGCTCGCGCTCGAACAGGGCGACGGCGACGCGCTGGGCGATCACGATGCCGACCGTCTTGTCGACGATGAGGGTCGGCGAGACCGCAGGACCGAGACCGGCCCGCTCGGACAGCTCGGGCATCGCGATCTCCGACTGGACGATGTCGTCGTAGGCCGGGAGCTCGGCGTCCGGCCCGTCGGACCGATAGCCGACGGCGGCGCAGTAGACGAGATCGTCACGGCCGAGGTCGTCGGGGTGGACACCGAGCCGGCGCCGCGACCCCGGCCGCAGGTTGGTGACGAAGACGTCGGCGGTGTCGATCAGGCGGCGCAGCACCGATCTGCCGGCCTCGGCGCCGAGGTCGATCGCCAGGCTGCGCTTGTTGCGCATGAGGTTGAGGCTGGTCCCCGACAGGTCGGGCCGTGGACCCGGACCCATCGCGCGGTTCGGATCGCCCGCGAGCGTCTCGACCACGATCACGTCGGCACCTTGGTCCGCGAGCATCTGGGTCGCGAGCGGACCCATGATCACCGAGCTCAGATCGACGACGCGGACACCGTCGAGCGGGCCGGCGCGGTCCGCCGGCGAAACGCTGTCCGACGTGGTCATCGCCTCGACCCTAGATCGCACGTGGCCGGCCGATACGGTCGCCGGCGTGAGGCAGGTGGGTGCGCACCGATGAGAACGGCGATCACCGAGATGTTCGGCATCGACGTCCCGATCCTCGCCTTCACCCACTGCCGTGACGTGGTGGCCGCCGTCTCACGGGCCGGCGGGCTCGGTGTCCTGGGGGCGGTCGCGCACAGCGACGAGCAGCTCGAGATCGACCTCGACTGGATCGAGGCCGAGCTCGACGGGCAGCCCTACGGCGTCGATCTGATCGTGCCCGCGAAGTACGCCGGCTCCGACGCCGGTGGGCTGAAGGTCGGCGATCTCGCAGCGATGATCCCCGACGGCCATCGCCGGTTCGTCGACGACCTCCTCGATCGCTACGACGTACCGCCGCTCCCCGACGACACCGGTGGGGGTGGGCTGGTCGGCGACAGCGCCGACGCGCCGTTCTCGGCCTCGCGCGCGGAGAACCAGGTCGAGATCGCACTCGCCCGCCGCCCCAGCCTCGTCGTCAACGCCCTCGGGCCGCCGCCGCAGCAGATGATCGACCGGGCGCGCGAGGAAGGACGCCTCGTGGGTGCGCTCGCCGGCACCGCCCAGCACGCCGAACGCCACGTCAACGCCGGGGTCGACGTCATCATCGCCCAGGGCTCGGAGGCGGGCGGCCACACCGGCGTGATCGGGACGATGGTGCTCATCCCCGAGATCGTCGACGCCGTCGGCACGATCCCCGTGCTGGGCGCGGGCGGGATCGGACGCGGTCGGCAGATGGCCGCGGCGATGGCGCTCGGCGCGCAGGGGGTGTGGTGCGGATCGGTGTGGCTCACCACCGACGAGGCCGAGACGCACCCGGCGGTCAAGGAGAAGTTCCTCTCCGCGACCTCGGCCGACACCGTGCGGAGCCGGTCGCGCACGGGCAAGCACGCCCGCCAGCTCCGCACCGCGTGGACCGACGAGTGGGATCGCGACGACACGCCCGAACCGCTGGGCATGCCGCTCCAGCCGATGCTCGTCGACCAGGCGATCCAGCGCATCGACCGGGCTGCCCACCGTGAGGGATCCGGCGCCCGCGAGCTCGCCAACTACTTCGTCGGCCAGGTCGTCGGCACGATGAACGATGCCAAGCCCGCATCGCGCGTCGTGTTCGAGATGATCGAGGAGTTCATCGACTCGGTCGAGCGCCTCCACGCCCAGCTCCACGCCTGAGCGCGACATCTGGGGTCAGTCGGGGAGCTTGGGGACCTCGAAGCCCGTCCGACGTCCGAGCAGCGACGCCCGCGTCAGCACGGTGCTGCCGAACCGGTCTCGCACCTGGTCGACGGCGCCGTCGAGACCGTCTCTCGGACCGAACGGCAACAGGAGCTGCTCGTCCGACCGCCGTCGGTCGACGAGGTTGCCGACCGAGAGACCGATCAGACTCAGGCCGCGCTCCTCGATCGCAGCCTGCTCGGAGCGCATGACGGCCACGGCGACCTCGCGGATCGGGGCGGTCGACGCCGTCGGGTGGGGCAGCGAACGCGAACGGGTCGACCGTCGGAAGTCGTGGTCGCGGAAGCGAACGATGACGGTGCGGCCCAGGCGGTCGGCGCGGCGCATCCGGCGCGTCACCCGGTCGACGATGCCCGACAGCAGGGACTCGATCTCGTCGATCGTGGCCCTGGAGCGGCCGAGCGCCTGCTGCGAGCCGATCGACCCCCGTCGGCGACCCGTCTCGATGCGGCGCGGGTCGCGGTGGTTGGCGAGCGCGTGCAGGTGGCGGCCGACCGCGACGCCCAGCATCGCCGTCAGGTGGGCTTCGTCGAGCGCGGCGACCTCGCCGACGGTCTCGATCCCGCGCCGTCGGAGCTTGGCCGCCGTGATCGGACCCACGCCCCAGAGCGCGCCGACCGGGAGCGGGTGCAGGAACTCGGTCTCGGCAGCGGGGTCGACGACGAGGAGCCCGTCCGGCTTCGCGACCCCGCTGGCGACCTTGGCCAGGAACTTCGTCCGTGCGACCCCGACGGTGATGGCGAGCCCGACCTCGGCGGCGACGCGGCGCCGCAACCCGGCCGCGATCTCGACCGGTGCGCCCGCGATCCGGCGCAGACCACCGACGTCGAGGAACGCTTCGTCGATCGACATCGGCTCGACCAGGGGCGTCGTGGCGTCGAAGATCGCCATCACGCGATCGCTGGCCTCGGAGTACGCACCGAACCGGGGCGGCACGGCGACGAGGTCCGGGCAGAGCTCGCGTGCGCGGCGTTCCGGCATCGGCGTGTGGACACCGAACCGCTTGGCCTCGTAGCTGGCCGCGAGCACCACGCCGCCGCTGACGACGACGGGACGGCCGCGGAGGTGCGGGTGGTCGCGCTGCTCGACCGACGCGTAGAAGGAGTCGAGATCGGCGTGCATGATCGTCGCATCACCCGTCATCGAACACATGTTCGCATTTGGCCCGGCCGCTGTCCACCGCCTCGAACCGGCACGTCGGCGACCGGACCGCGTGCCCGCCCGCGGCACCGTGGGCGTGAGCACGACGTGGTCGGGTCATACTGGATCCCCGTGACCGAACCCGCCCCCTCGACCGCCGCCGGCCTGGAGAGCGACACCGAGCTCGCCGTCCGGCTCGCCACCGAGACCGGGGAGCGCCTGGTGACGCTGCGTCGCGAGCTGTTCGACGCGGCGCTGTCGCCGTGGGACGTGATGGACCACGGCGATCTCGCCGCCAGCCACTACATCGCATCCCAGCTGCGCGAGCACCGCCCCGACGACGCCGTCCTCAACGAGGAAGCACCCGAGGACCCGCGCCGGTTCGGTCAGGATCGCGTGTGGATCATCGACCCGCTCGACGGCACCAGGGAGTTCGGCGAGCACGGTCGCAGCGACTGGGCGGTCCACGTGGCCCTGTGGGACGGCGACCGGTTCGGAGCCGGAGCGGTCGCGCTCCCGGCACTCGACGTGGTGATGGCGACCGAGCCCCCGGAGCCGATGCCGGCGGTCGACCGTGACCGGCCGCGCCTGGTCACGTCGCGGTACCGCGCCCCCTACGCGGCCGCGGTCGTCGGCCACGCCCTGGACGGCGATGCGATCCGAATGGGGTCGGCCGGCGCCAAGGCGATGTCGGTCGTGCTCGGTCACGCCGACATCTACCTGCACGACGGCGGCATGTACCAGTGGGACTCCGCCGCACCCGTCGCGGTCGCCCAGGCCGCTGGGTTCCACACGAGCCGCGTCGACGGCTCGCCGCTCGTGTACAACCAGCCGAGCCCGTGGCTCCCCGACGTGCTGATCTGCCGGCCCGAGCTCGCCGACCGCGTGCTCACGGCGCTGTGGGGCTGATCCGCACGGATCTGCCGCTCGGCGGTGACGTTGCCCGGCGGCGTCGGCATGATGGACCGATGTCATCCCCCCAACCCCTCGACGCCGCGCTGTCGACGACGTCGGCCCCGCCGCGGGGCCCGCGTTCGGCGGCGACGTCCACGTCCACACCGGACGACCGGTCGTGGGGCGCGTTCACCGAGCGTGGTCCGTGGGTCGTCGAGCGCGACGAGCTCCGGTGGCTCGAAGGCGTCGACCGGCGGCGCGCCGACGCCCGTGCCTCCGTCCCGGAACTGACCCGACCCCAGACGCTGCCACCGGGGCGACGGGTGATCAGCGCGACCGTCCGGCTCGGCGGTGCGGTCGCACCGTGGGCACTCCGGCGCCGGCTCGGCAGGCTCGAGTCGCCCGAACGGAGTCGGGCCGAGCTCTCCCACCGCCTCCGCGACGCGGCACAGGCCCTGGGCGCGAGCTACATCAAGCTCGGTCAGATCATCTCCTCGGGTGAGGGGCTCTTCCCCGCCGAGCTGGTCGCCGAGTTCAAGACGCTGCGCGACCAGGTACCGGCGGAGTCGTTCGACACCGTCCGCGTGATCGTCGAAGCCGATCTCGGGACCCGGCTGGGCGACGTGTTCGCGACGTTCGACCGCGAGCCGCTCGCCGCGGCCTCGATCGCCCAGGTCCACGCGGCCACCCTGCTCGAC
>CBFCWS010000270.1:0-4901 GCA_965601765.1 uncultured Ilumatobacter sp.
GGCGGTACGACGGTGGCGGCCACCGCGCCGGCAGCCACCGACGTGGCACCGACCGTGCCGGCGACGCCGATCGTCGCGGCGCGGGCACCGCTGCGAGGGACGAGGATGCGGATCGTGCAGCGGTGGTCGTCGACCGGTTCGACGGCCGCGCGGATGCACGCCTGGGAGCGCAGCGCGGCGTCGCCGGTGATCGCCCGCGCGACCCGCTGGACCGTGGCGGCGAGGTCCGGACGCTTGCGCCAGACGTGATCGCCGTCGCCGTCGTAGTCGCGGCGGAGGTGGTGGCCCCTCGTGAGCCACTCGTCGAGTGCCGCCAGCGTGTCGGCGGCAGGACGGTCGAGGGTGGCATCGACGGCGATCGCGCCGGGCCCACCGACGGCGTCGAGTCGGCGGACCACCGGCTCGGGACCGAGCCGTTCGAGCGCAGCGGCTTCGCGCACCGCCGACGGATCGACGCCGGCATCGGCCGCTGCGGCCGCGAGTGTGTCGACCGTCAGGCCGTCGGTTGGATCACTCCCCCGGCAGGCATCGAGATCGATCGCACGGCGCACGATGCGGTCGACCTGGTCCGGATCGAGCAGGCGCTCGTGGGTGCTCGACGCCTCGGGCATGGTGGGAAGTGTAGGAGGACGAGCTCGTCTCGTCAGCCGACCGGACGCGATCGAGCCCCGGGCTGCAGACCGGGGCTCGATACGTCACCATGATGGTGACGTGAATGGCGGCGACGCGTCCGACGACGCGTCAGCTCACTTCAGCTCGACGGTGGCGCCGGCCTCTTCGAGCTTGGCCTTGGCCGCCTCGGCGGCGTCCTTGTCGGCCTTCTCGAGGACGGGCTGAGGAGCGCCGTCGACGAGATCCTTGGCCTCCTTGAGGCCCAGGCTCGTGAGCTCGCGGACGGCCTTGATCACCTGGATCTTCTGGCCGCCGGCCTCGTTGAGCACGACGTCGAACTCGTCCTGCTCCTCGGCAGCGGCTTCCCCGCCACCCGCGGCCGGGGCGCCGGCTGCGGCGACGGCGACGGGCGCCGCGGCGGTCACGTCGAACTTCTCCTCGAAGGCGTCGAGGAGCTCCTTGAGCTCGATGACGGTCATGTTGCCGATGGCGTCGAGGATGTCTTCCTTGGTGGTAGCCATGATGGGCTTCTCCTTGCTGAAACGTGGGTGCACCGTGGGGTGCGAGATGGGTGTGTTGGATCTGAGGTCGATCGGTGATGCCGATCGAGCGGTCGATTACGCAGCTTGCTTGTCGATGAGGGCTTGCAAGCCGTAGGCGAAGTTGCGCGGCAGCGCTTGGAGCAGTCCGGCGGTCTTGACCAGCGGGGCCTGCAGGGCGCCGGCGAACCTGGCGAGCAGTTCCTCGCGCGACGGGAGGTCGGCGAGTGCGGTCACGTCGGCGGCCGTGAGTGCGGCGTCCCCGAGGACACCGCCCTTGACCACCAGCGAGGGCATCGTCCTCGCGGCGTCGCGCAGCGCCTTGGCGGCACCGGCCACGTCACCGTGGACGAAGGTGAGCGCCGTCGGGCCGGTCAGGTGCTCGTCGAGCCCGGCGCGGCCGGAGTCGGCGACAGCGAGACGCGTCAGCGTGTTCTTGTAGATGGTCAGCTGCGCGTCGCTCGGGCGGAGGCCGTTGCGGACCTCGGCCAGCTGTGGCACCGACAGACCACGGTACTCGACGACGAACACGGCGTCGGCCGCATCGAGCTTCGATGCGATCTCGGCCACCTTCGCCACCTTGTCGGCGCGCGGTTCGCGGGTTGCGGTTTCAGTCATGTACACCTCCTCTCGCTGCAACTCGTGGGCTCGCACTGGGCGACGCCACGAGGAGCGAGATCGGTGACGATCACGTTCGACGATGGAGTTGCACCTCGGCTGGCGGGAACGTCCCATTGTCCGTGCGGACCAGCGGTCTTCGGCGAGCTACCGGTTATGTCAGCAGAGGATCCTACCGCCCCCCGTCGCGTTTGGTGCCTGGCACCATGCGCGACCATGCGCGACGTGGGGGCTCGTCGTGGGACGCCGACCTCGGGTCGGGTCGGTCAGGTCTCGTCGGGACGGAGGCGGCCGGTGTCGACCCGGACGCCGGGGCCCATCGTCGCCGAGAGCGTGATCTTCTTGATGTACCGGCCCTTCGCGGACGCGGGCTTGGCGCGCTGGATCTCGTCGAGCACCGCACGGAAGTTCGCCTCGATCTTCGGTTCGTCGAAGCTGGCCTTGCCGAGGGGGACGTGGACGTTGCCGTAGCGGTCGGTGCGGTACTCGACCTTGCCACCCTTGAACTCCTCGACCGCCCGTCCGACGTCTGTCGTGACCGTGCCGGTCTTGGGGTTGGGCATCAGGCCGCGAGGACCGAGCACCCGACCGAGGCGGCCGACGAGCGGCATCATGTCGGGCGAGGCGATCGCCAGATCGAAGTCCATCTTGCCGCTCTCGACCTCGGCGGCGAGGTCGTCCGCACCGACGATGTCGGCACCTGCCTCACGTGCGGCATCGGCGGCGTCGCCGGTCGCGAACACCGCGACACGAACGTCCTTGCCGGTGCCGGACGGCAGCGCGACGGTCCCGCGCACCATCTGATCGGCCTTGCGGGGGTCGACGCCGAGCCGGAACACGACGTCGATGTTCTCGTCGAACGACGCGGTGGCCGTCGCCTTCGCGAGCCTGATCGCGTCGCTCGGAGCGTAGAACTGGTCACGGTCGATCTTCTTGACCGCGTCGGTGAACTTCTTTCCTGACATCTCTGTCTCCCTCGGTGATGGATGGCTCCCCCGGCGAGGTCGTCCGGGGCCGAGCCGTGAACGGCGGACAGCCTATTCGGCGGGCGGGCGGTTGCGGCGGGTGACCGGTGAGGCGGCGTGAACTGCGCGGCTCGGCGGGGCGAGCGGGTGGCTCGCCGACGGCGAGCCAGGACGTCAGCCGACCGCGATGCCCATGCTGCGGGCGGTGCCGCGGATCTGCTGCTTGGCGGCCTCGATGTCGTTCGCGTTGAGATCGGGCATCTTCGTCTTGGCGATCTCCTCGACGTCGGCCTCGCTGATCGTCGCGACGGTCTCCGAGCCGGGGTCGTCAGCTGCCTTGTCGATGCCGGCCGCCTTGCGGATGAGCACGGCGGCGGGCGGGGTCTTGAGGATGAAGTCGAACGTGCGATCCTCGTAGATGGTGATCTCGGTCGGCACGACGGTGCCGGCCTGGGCCTCGGTCTTGGCGTTGTAGGCCTTGACGAAGTCCATGATGGCGATGCCGTGCGGCCCGAGCGCCGTACCGACCGGCGGTGCCGGGCTGGCCTTGCCCGCCTCGATCTGGATCTTGACGACCGCGGCGACCTTCTTCTTTGCCATGACGTTGCTTCTCTCTCTCGTACTCGGTGCTCAGAGCTTGGCGACCTGGCCGAAGTCCATCTCGACCAGGGTCTCGCGCCCGAAGATGTTGACGAGCACCTTCAGCTTCATGTGGTCGGCGTTGATCTCGGCGATCGTGCCGAGGAAGTCGGCGAACGGGCCTTCCTTCACGCGAACGCTCTCGCCCTCGTCGAAGTCGACGTTCGGGCGTGCACGCGGTGCCTCGGCATCGGCCGAGTCGCGCTTGGGCGACAGGAACGTCCGGACCTCGCGGCGGCGGAGCGGCAAAGGCTTCTGACCGCGGTCGCTCTGGCCCACGAACCCGGTGACACCGGGCGTGTTGCGGATGCAGTACCACGACTCGTCGTCCATCCGGCAGCGGACGAGCAGGTACCCGGGGAAGACCTTGCGCTCCACGGTCTGCTTCTTGCCGTTCTTGATCTCGACGACCTCTTCGGTGGGGATCACGACCTCGTAGATCGCGTCCTCCATGTTCATCGACTGGATGCGGGCGTTGAGGTTGGCGGTGACCTTCTTCTCGTAGCCCGACTGGGTGTGCACGACGTACCAGGCGCCGGGGCGCGTCCAGGGATCGTCCTCGGGCACGTCGGCTTCGGCCGCCACCGCATCGGCCTCGGACAGCACCTCGGCGTCCGCATCGTCGGTGCCGTCCTCGTGGACCGCACCCGACTCGTCCTCGGTCGCGCCGAGCGGATCGACGGCGTCCGCGTCGTCCGTCTCCGCCGCGTCGTCGGCCTCGACGTCGAGCTCGATCGGGACGCTGCTGGTCGGCAGCACCGCTTCCGCAGTGGCCGTGTCGATCGACGGGATGCCGTCGGCCGCGTCGGTGACGATGTCGGCGTCGCCGGTCGGCAGCAGCGCACCGGGATCGGTCGTGAGCTCGTCGGCGCTATCGGCCGTCGTCTCGCCCGGCATCTCGCCGGCTTGCTCGGTGGTGGGATCGCTCATGCGTAGAACCAATCGGCGACGTACTGCAGGCCGTAGTCGAGCCCGCCGACGAACGCGGTGTACACGATCACGGTGACGGTGACGATCGTGGAGTAGCGGACGACCTCGGGACGGGTGGGCCACGCCACCTTGCGCATCTCGTCGCGCACCTCGCGCAGATACTGCGCCGGACCGACACGCTGGTGCTCGGCCTGCTGACGCGGCGCGCGCGTGGGCGCGCCCTTCTCGTCGATGGCGCCTTGGCGCTTGAGCAAGCGCTTCTGTTCGCGGTTGAGGTCGTCGAGTGACATTCGTTCTCTCTACGGATTCGTTGGAGCAGGGCAGGAGGGACTCGAACCCCCGACCGTCGGTTTTGGAGACCGATGCTCTACCAGCTGAGCTACTGCCCTCGGGGAACCGCCAGGCTACCAGCGGCTCGGTGGGGGCACTCCCGCGCGCGTGGGGTCAGCGGGTCTCCTTGTGGACGGTGTGCCGCCGCTCGTGGCTGCAGTACTTCTTCACCTCGAGGCGCTCCCGGTCGTTGACCTTCGACTTCATCGTGATGTAGTTGCGCCGCTTGCACTCGGTGCACTCGAGGGTGATCTTCACCCGCTTGTCG
>CBFCWS010000271.1:0-4876 GCA_965601765.1 uncultured Ilumatobacter sp.
GCCCTTGTCGAGGCCGTAGGCGAGCGCCGCCGCCGTCGGCTCGTTGATGAGGCGCAGCACCTCGAGGCCGGCGATCGTGCCGGCTTCCTTGGTGGCGGTGCGCTGGGCGTCGTCGAAGTACGCCGGCACGGTGATCACCGCCTGGGTGACCGTGTCGCCGAGGTAGCTCTCGGCGTCGCGCTTGAGCTTCATCAGCGTGCGGGCGCTGATCTCCTGGGGCGTGTAGGTCTTGCCGTCGACGTCGTCGCTCTTCCACGACTCGCCCATGTGGCGCTTGATCGACCGGAACGTGCGATCGGGGTTGGTGATCGCCTGGCGCTTGGCGACCTCGCCGACGAGCACCTCACCCGACTTCGAGAACGCCACGACCGACGGCGTCGTACGGCCGCCTTCCGCGTTCGGGATGACGACGGGTTCGCCGGCTTCGAGCACGGCGACGACGGAGTTGGTGGTACCGAGGTCGATACCGACGGCCTTGGGCATTGGGGGCTCCTCTGTGGGGTTGGGTAGTGCGAACTTGTCGAATGTGCACTCAACTCTACGGCAACGGGCCACTCATCCCAACTCGGCGAGCAGAAAACCTGAGTCATGTACACTCAAGTTCGTCCGCCACGAGATCGACGGAACGACCGAGCGTCGGGGCGCGGGAACGACGGGTGGTCGCCGCGCGGGGTCAGACGGGGAGGTCGTCGGGGCCGAAGCCGCCCGGCAGCAACTCGGCCATCGTCCACCCGATGGCGGCGGCGCCGGGGGTCGTCGACACGATGCGGGTCTCGGGCGTGGCGAACTCGCGGATCTTCTGACGGCACCCACCACACGGGCTGCCCGGGCGATCTCCCCCGGCGACGGTGACGATCTCGGCGATCCGGGCCGTGGGTCCGGCGCCTGCCACCATCGCCGCGATCGCACCCGCCTCCGCACACGTCCCCTCGGGGAACGCGGCGTTCTCGACGTTGCACCCGACGAAGAGGTCACCCTCGACGGTGCGGATCGCCGCCCCGACCGGATACCTGGAGTACGGGCTGTGGGCGCGCTCGCGCACCGCCGCGGCGGCGTCGAACAACTCCTCGAGGTGACCCTCCAGCTCCACGACGCCGACGCTACCCGGGCGACGGTGGCCGGCTCGGGCGGACCGATCAGCGGAGGACGATCTCGGTCCGGTCCGTGCCGGCCCGAGGATGCTCCGCGACGACGGTCACGACCGCCCCCGCACGACCCGTGAGCAGGAACCGCTCGAGCGCACGATCGGGTGTTCCGTCGTTCCCGTACCGGAACGGGAGCACCGCTCGCCCGTCGAGCTGGCCGAGCTGCCGGCGGCCCGGACCATCGACCTCCACGTCGCCCTCGACCGCGATCGTGAGCGCCCGCACGAGCGACTTCGCACGAGCGTGTGCCGAGACGTCGGTCGGGAGCCAGCCGCGGTTGGCGACGCCCACGTCGAGCTGCCAGCGATCGTCGGCGAGCCGGACGACGCGGGTGTGCACGATCGCCAGCTCCGGCGCGCAGAGCGCCTGGTGGATCGCGACGTCGGCGTGCGCCCGGACCGCGGCCCGCAGGCGGTCGGCGGGCGGGTTGACCCAGGTGGTCATGGCGTCCCATCCACCGAGCTCGACGGTGCCGAGCTGCGGATGCTCGAACGGGTACCAGTCGACGTAGCCGCCGGGATGGTGGTCGTCGCACCAGCGCAGGACGGCGAGCGCCTCGTCGTCAGTGGGACCGGTGTACCACAAGCGTGTCGACTGCTTGGTGCCGGTCGCGGCGTGGACGACGTCCCAGAACTCGGTCGTCCACGCGAAGATCCCGAGATGGTCGTAGGCCCAGTCGTCGGACGCCCCGCTCATCAGCTCGGTGTAGTCGAAGGTGAAGTCCTCGTAGACCGAGTGCACCGGGTAGCCGCTCAGCTCGGTCGCCTTCTCCCCCAGCCGGGTCCACCGCCACACGTCCGCGGCGGGCAGGTCGCTGTCGGACTTGGTCGACGAGGGCCGGAGCAGGAGCCCGCCGAAGGTGTGATAGGCGTGGAATCCGCACACGTTCGGGCGAGCGACGAACGCGCGGACGAGCGCGTCGATCTCCGGTTCGCTCCCCGGGTGGTCGCCCGACCCCGGCACACCGGTACCCCAACCCGACGGGTAGTTGCGGTTCATGTCGAGCCCCTCGACGGGCGGTGGCGTCGGGATCGTGAACCCGTCGAAGTCGGCGACGTCTCCCTCCGTCATCAGCCGGTAGCGGGGTGTGCCGGCGCCGGTTCCCTCCGGTGGGACGGGCACGAGGAGTCGATGGTCCTCGGGGTGCGGCATCCAGCCGCCGTCGGGGTCGTTCCAGCGCATCTCGAGGATGCGGCCGTCGCCGTCGACGTCGGCGCTCTCGTGGCCCGGCCAGCGGTGCCCGTCGGTCCACGGCCACGGACGCGTGCTCGATCGCCGGAACCGGGGCGAGTCGGCGAGCACCCACTCGGCACCGTCGGGGTTCACCCTCGGCACGACGTAGAACGTCCGCGTCCGCAGCGCCCGGGTGACGGTGTCGTCGGTCTCGAACCCCTCGACGAGCCGATGGAGGAGGTGGCACGCCGCCACCGTCGCTGTCAGCTCGACGGCGTGGATGCTCGCATCGACCCAGTGCGCCGGCTTGGTGTCGTGGCCACCCGTCGACGGATCGGTGACGGTGGCGAGCCAGAGGTCACGCCCCTCGAACGAGCGACCGTACGTCTCGAGCGCGACGAGTCCACCCGAGGCACCGGCGAGCTCGTGGAGCCAGCCGACCAGCTCGTCGTAGCGCAGGTGTCGGTCGAACCCGTAGCTCACGCCGGTGCACACTAGACCCGGTCCGCCGGGCGACCCGCCCCCGACCCCTCGCCCACCGGCTCGGGGATCCGAGGCGGCGATCGCGGCATCCATCCTTCCCGTGCCGCGGCAGCGACGCGGGGGACCACCCTCGGCGAGGAGAGGGTGAGGAGGGGGTTCGGCGTGGTTCCTACACTGACGTCCATGACCCTCGCGCTCGCGTCGCATCCGTCGTTCTCCGGCCGTCCGGGCCCGCTGCTCCTCGTGATCGCCGACGGCGTCGGCGTCGCGCCCGACGTCCCGTCCAACGCGGTCGCCACCGCCCACACCCCCGTCCTCGACCGCCTGACGCACAGCGAGCTGGCGACCGAGATCGCCGCCCACGGCCCCGCCGTCGGGCTGCCGTCCGACGACGACATGGGCAACTCCGAGGTCGGCCACAACGCGCTCGGCGCCGGGCGCGTCTTCGCGCAGGGCGCCAAGCTCGTCAACAAGGCGATCGCGTCCGGGGCACTGTACGAGTCGCCGGTCTGGATCGAGACGATCGAGCAAGCCCGCTCCGGCACGCTGCACCTGCTCGGCCTGCACTCCGACGGCAACGTGCACTCCCACACCGACCACCTCTACGCACTCCTCCGACGCGCCGCCGACGAGGGTGTGACGAGCGCTGCGGTGCACATCCTCCACGACGGCCGCGACGTGCCGGCGCGCTCGGCCCTCGGCTACATCGACGCCACCGAGCGGGTGCTCGCGGAGATCAACGCCGCCGGCGACGGCCGCAACTTCCGGATCGCGTCCGGCGGTGGCCGCATGTACATCACCATGGACCGCTACGAGGCCGACTGGCCGATGGTCGAGCGCGGCTACCGAGCCCACGTGTGGGGAATCGGTCGCCCGTTCTCCTCGGCGCGCGCGGCGGTCGAGACGATGTACGCCGAGACCACCGACGGCGACCAGTACCTCCACGAGTTCGTCGTCGTCGACGACGACGGCACACCGGTCGGCCGCATCGAGGACGGCGACGCCGTCGTCATGATCAACTTCCGCGGCGACCGGGCGATCGAGATCTCGCGGGCTTTCGAGGAGGACGACCTGGAGCACATCGACCGGACCGGACCACACGGTCAGGCGCCGCCGGCGGTCTCCTACGCCGGGATGCTCCAGTACGACGGTGACCTGCTCGTCCCCAAGCGCTACCTCGTCGAGCCACCGGCGATCGACCGGACGATCAGCCACTACCTGGCCGCGGAGGGGGTGCGCAGCTTCGCGGTCAGCGAGACCCAGAAGTACGGCCACGTGACCTACTTCTGGAACGGCAACCGGTCCGGGTACATCGACCGGTCGCTCGAGCACTACGTCGAGATCCCCTCCGACAACGTCCAGTTCGACACGACCCCCGCGATGAAGGTGCGCGAGATCACCGACGAGGTCATCGACCTGCTCCGGTCCGGTGAGTACCGGTTCGGCCGGCTCAACTTCCCGTCCGGCGACATGGTCGGCCACACCGGCAACCTCGACGCGACCATCGAGGCGATGACCGTCATCGACGAGTGCCTCGCCCGGCTCATGGAGGTGATCGACGAGCTCGACGGCGTGATGATCTTCACCGCCGACCACGGCAACGCCGACATCATGTACACCGAGGACGCCGACGGCAACCGGTCGCCCAAGACCTCGCACACGCTCAGCCCGGTGGCGTTCGCGATCCACGACCCCAACTACGACGGCGAGTACCACATGACGCCGCCGCCGGCCCCCGGTCTCGCCAACGTGGCGGCGACACTGCTCAACCTGCTCGGCTACGAGGCGCCGGACGACTACGAGCCCAGCCTGATCTCGTTCTGAGTCCGGATCGCCGCGACGGGTTCGCCGTCGAACCGATGTCGCAGCACCCGAGCGCGCGGCGGCGCGCGCCCGGGAGCGGCCTATGACCGCGGGAGCTACCGGCGAGTAATGTCGGTGGGGTCATGGCTACCAACGACACCTCCACCGAGACCGGCACCCCCGCGGCGCGCATCAAGCCGCACCAGCTGGCGCTCGCACTCGGGCTCGGCATCGCTGCGCAGCGGCCAGCCTGATGCAGAAGCGGCGCAGCA
>CBFCWS010000272.1:0-4868 GCA_965601765.1 uncultured Ilumatobacter sp.
GCCGTGGGCGAGTCGCATCAGCTCGGCCCCCGTGAACCCGGATGCCCCGACGATGCCGACGTTGATCACGGCGCATGATCATACAGCTCTTCGCATCTTCATGCAATCATTGCGCCCTCCGTGCAGTCGACGCGACGCACACACCGCGGGCGTATGGCGCACGGTGTGCCGCCCGGCAGAATGGGGGGTGTGATGTCGTCGTGATACCCGGGGTCCCCGCCACCAAGGGCCGGTTGCTCGTCGCGACGCCTGCGCTGGTCGACCCCAACTTCGACCGAACCGTCGTCTACGTGCTCGAGCACCATTCCGACGGTGCGCTCGGCGTGGTCCTCGACCGGTCGACCGACGAGCGGATCGCCGAGCCGCTCGACCGCTGGCGCGACCTGCTCTCGGGGACGTCGGAGGTGTACGACGGTGGTCCGGTCGAGCCCGACGCCCTGATCGCGCTCGCCGAGGCGTCGTCGGCGATCGACCCGGACGACGACCAGCTCTCGGTCGTCGCCGGAACGATCACCTCCGTCGACCTCACCGACGATCCGGCACTCGTGGCGCCGCGGGTCGACGCGGTGCGGATCTTCCGGGGCTATGCCGGCTGGGGACCTGCCCAGCTCGACGCCGAGATCGCCGCTGGTGCGTGGCTCGTGCTCGATGCCGAGCCCGCCGACGTGTTCGGCACGACGACGGGCGACCTGTGGCGAGCGGTGCTGCGTCGCCAGCCCGGTCGCCTCGCCTGGCTGGCGGATGCCCCCGACGACCTGTCGCTCAACTGAGCCCGGGCGCGCGCCGTGCGAGGGCGTCGAGGGCGTCGAGGGCACGGCCCGCGTCGTCGACGGGGACGAGCAGGTGATCGTGATGCGTGCCGGCTAGCACGTTGCACGACACGCCGACATCGGTCAGCGCCGCGCTGACGGCAGCGGTGAGACCGACCGCGTCCAGCGCGCTGAACACCTCGAGCGTCAACCATGCCGCCCTGAAGTCGACGGCGAACCCGGCCCCCGTCGCCGTCGCCTCCTCGACGACGAACGTCGTGCCCTCGTCCTCCACGATCGAGGCCTGCGCGACCGCGGCGAGCTCGGTGAAGCGAGCGTCACCGGCGTCGACCGACACGAACGAGAACACCCCCGGTCGTCGCCGCACGCTCAGGGTGGCGAGCATGCGGCCGAGGTCGCGCTCGCCCATCAGCCGCGCAGCTCGGCGCCGAGCTTGGCGGTCGCCGTGACGACCGAGCGGCGGACGTCGGCGACGTCGGCGTCGGTCAGGTTGCGGTCGGGCGCCTGGAGGCGCAGGCGGTACGCCAGGCTCCGCCTGCCGTCGCCGAGCGACTCGCCCCGGAACACGTCGAACAGGGCGAGATCGTCGAGCAGCGCGCCGGCCCCCTGACGGATGGCCTTGTCGACGCGGTCGGCGGGCACCTCGTCGGCGACCACGAACGCGAGATCGAGGTCGCTCGACGGGTACTTGCTGACGGGCTTCCACAGCGCCGGCTTCGGCGTGCGGGCCAGGACGTCGGTCAGGTCGAGCTCGAGGATCGCCACGCGCTCGGAGACGTCGAAGCGGGCGAGGACCGCCGGATCGACCTCGCCGACCGCTCCGGTCGGCTCCCGGCCCGCCTGGAGCGTCGCTGCGCGCGTCGGGTGCAGGCCGGGCGGGACGCGGCTCTGGTCGACCCGGGCGCCGACGCCGAGCGCGGCGGCGACCTCCTGCCATACCGCCATCGCGGCCGGCGCCTCCTCGCCTGCGAGGACCACGCAGAGCGCCTCGTACTCGTCGGGCAGGGCACCGTCGCCGGGCGGGTAGACGTGCCCGATCTCGAACAGCTTGGCGCCGGTGATGCGGTGCGATTCGTTGAACGCGATCGACCGCAGGAGCCCAGGGCGCAGCGAGGTCCGCAGCACGCTCTCCTCGACCACGAGCGGGTTGGTGATCGAGATCGTCGGCCCCTCGAGGCCGGCCTCGGTCAGCTCGTCGGGCGCGAGGAACGGGTTGGGCATCGCCTCGCTGATCCCCAGCCCGAGCAGCACCTCGCGCAGCTTGCGCCGTCGCTGCTGGTAGGGCGTCAGCCCACCGTGGACCTCCGACGTCGGCACGGTCTTGCCGACGCGCTCGTAGCCGTAGTGCCGTGCGATCTCCTCGATGACGTCGATCTCGGTCTCGCTGTCCGGCCGCCAGGACGGGATGGCGACGGTCCGGGTGTCGCCCGTGCCGCCGACCGTGAACCCGATCGGGTCGAGGATCGCGGGGAGCTGGTCGGCGGTGAGGTCGGTGCCGAGGATCCGGTTGACGTTCCACAGGCGGACGTCGGTGGAACGCTCGCGCGGCGGCAGCGATTCGCCCCGCGCATCGGCCATCCCGGCGTGGACGACGAGGTCGGGGCAGGTCTCGCCGAGCAGTTCGGCGAAACGAGCATGGGCGGTGTCGATGCCGTACGGATCGCAGCCGCGCTCGAATCGCGCCGACGCCTCGCTGCGCAGCCCCGTCCGCAGCGCGGTCTGGAGCACGGTGCTGGGTGTGAACCAGGCGATCTCGTGGGCGACGATCGTGGTCGCATCGGTGATCTCGGTGTCGAGACCGCCCATCACCCCGCCGATGCCGATCGGCGCGTCGTCGGCGTCGCAGATGAGGAGGTCCTGCGGTGTCATCGTGCGGCTCTCACCGTCGAGGGTGACGATCCGCTCGCCGTGGTCGGCGACGCGGATCCGGAAGCCGCCCCCGCCGAGCGTGTCGAGGTCGTACGCGTGCGTCGGCTGGTTGAGCTCGAGCATGACGTAGTTGGACACGTCGACCACGTTGCTGATCGGGCGCATCCCCGCCGCCGCCAACCGCCGCTGCATCCAGGTCGTACTCGGGCCGACCTCGACGCCGCTCATCACCACGGTCGTGAAGCGCCCGCAGCGATCACCGTCGACGATCTCGACGGGGGCCGTGCGAGCCGGGCCCGTGGCCTCGAGGACCGGTTGCGGGAGCGTGAGCTCGAGCCCGAGCTGCGCCGCGACGTCGCGGGCGATGCCGACGTAGCCGTAGCAGTCCGGGCGGTTGCGGGTGATGTCGAGATCGATGAGCACGTCGGGTTCGATCCCGAGCGCCTCGCCGTAGGGGACGCCGAGCGCTGCGTCCGGCGGGAGGACCATGATGCCGCTGTGATCGTCCCCGAGGCCGAGCTCGTCGGGAGCGCACAGCATGCCCTCGGAGTCGATGCCGAGGATCCCGCGGCGCTCGATCGTCATGCCGTCGGGCATCGTCGTGCCCAGCGTCGCGAGCGGCACGACGTCGCCGTCGGTGAAGTTGTACGCGCCGCACCAGACGTGGCGCTCCCGACCGTCGCCGGCGTCGACCCACACCCGCTGGACCTTCGCCGCGTCGGGATGCTGCTCGCGCCGCACCACGCGCGCCGTCACGACCCCGTCGACGGTGTCCCCGACCCGGTCGACCGACGCCACCTCGAGCCCCAGCATCGTCATCGTGTCGGCCAACCGGGCGACGTCGTCGTCGTCCGCAGGGTCGGCGAACCCTCCGACCGCGTACTCGTTGAGCCAGGAAACCAGGATCTTCATCTGTGATCACCTCCGAGGTGACGGCCCGGTGTCACGGCCGGGCGAACCGTATGGGTCAAGAGAACGACGAACGGGCCGCAGCCCGGCTAGAACTGGGTGAGGAAGCGGAGGTCGTCGGCGTACATGTCGCGCATGTCGTCGACGTGGTGGCGCATCTTGGCCATGCGATCGATGCCGAATCCGAACGCGAATCCGGACCACTCCTCCGGATCGATGCCTCCGGCGCGCAGCACGTTCGGGTGGACCATCCCGCATCCGCCGAGCTCGAGCCACGACCCGTCGGGTCGCTGGACGTCGAACTCGGCCGACGGCTCGGTGAACGGGAAGTACGACGGGCGGAGCCGCGACGAGAACCCGGCACCGTAGAACGCGTGGGTGAACGCCTCGATCGTGCCCGCCAGGTCGGCGAGCGAGATGTCGCGGTCGATCACCAGTCCCTCGATCTGGTGGAAGACCGGCATGTGCGTCGCATCCGGCGTGTCGCGCCGGAAGACGCGGCCGGGCGCCACGATGTAGATCGGTGGCTCCTGGGCGAGCATCGTGCGGATCTGCACCGGCGAGGTGTGGGTCCGCAGCAGGACGTGCCCCGGCTCGGTGCCCGGCGGGGCGTGATCGACGAAGAGGGTGTCGAACTCGCCTCGGGCCGGGTGCCCCTCGTCGAGGTTGAGCGCCTCGAAGTTGTGCCAGTCGGTCTCGACCTCCGGCCCCTCGGCGATCTGGAACCCGAGTCCGATGAACACGTCCTCGAGTCGCTCCCACGCCTGGGTGACCAGGTGGGCGTGCCCGCGTCGGGGGGCGACGGCGTGCTCGGTCAGGTCGAGGCGCTCGTCTCGGATGCGAGCTGCGAGGGCCGCCTCGGACAGCTCGGAGCGTCGGGTGCTCAGCGCCCGGTCGACGGCGACGAGTGCTGCGTTGATCGCGGCCCCGGCCTCCTTCCTGGCGTCGATCGACTCGAGCGAGCCGAGCTGCCTCTTCAATCCGGCGAGCTCGCCCTTCTTGCCTGCGTACCGCGTGGCCATGGCGGCGAGCTCGTCGAGGTCGGCGGCAGCGGCGATGTCGGCGACCGCAGCGGCGCGGGCGGCATCGATGTCGGTGATCACAGTGGTCCTTTCGTGATGGCGGGCGTTCGGGCACGGTGGTCCCCGGCGGGCCGCGGGACGCGACGCAGGAGCGTTCGGTCTCCCCAGCGGTCAGCCGGGGTACGGAAATCGCTGCAACTGCTGCATCACCGCGTAGAGGCTAGCCGCATTCGCGCTCGACACTGCGCCCTCTCGCCGCAACCGGCCCGAAGCCGTCGCGCATGGTGCCTGGCACCAT
>CBFCWS010000273.1:0-4820 GCA_965601765.1 uncultured Ilumatobacter sp.
GACCAGGCGCGGGATCGATCGTCGGCCCTCCACTCGCGGCCGGGATGCGAGCGCCGCCACCATGACGGCCACCGCGGCGAGCGCGGCCGCCGTCCCGGCGATGACCAGCGCCGATCCCACCAGGCGCACGAAGGAGTTGTCGTCCCCGGTGTCGAACAGCACCCGGGTGAGGGCCCAGACCGCGAACAGCGGGACCACCCAGGTGCGCACGATCGCGATCGGCCGCTGGAGGGCGGAGTCACGCTGCCGGAGGCGCTCCTCGACCTCGCCGATGCCGATGATGAGCACGGGCAGGAGGACGACCAGCACCGCCGCCCAACCTGCGTTCGGGTCGCGGAAGATGTCGCTCACGTCGGATCCCCGGTCATCCCACCGGCCTCCCGATGCGTCCGGTCACGATCGCGACGTCATCGTCCGTCTCGCCCTCCGCCAGGAGGAAGTCGTCGGGCAGCTGTCGGCGGACGGTGTCGGAGACGGCGACCGCTCCCCCGGCGGACTTTCGGCTGAGCTCGGCCGCGCGGGTGACCGCCTCGCCCCACGCGTCGTAGACGAGCCCGCCGCGACCGGAAACGCCGACCGAGATGTGACCCGAATCTACCCCGACGCGCAGTGTCACGTCGGCGCGGCGGTCTGCGGCGAGCTCGCGCACCAGATCGACCGCGGCGAGGGCGAACGACACCGAGCGGGGCGCATGGTCGAGATACGGCCGTCCCACACCACAGACCGCGTAGTACGACGTACCGGCGATCTTGGCCCGCTCGATCCCGTACCCGGCGGCGAGGTCGTCGAGCTCGTCGACGACCACGGCGAGCAGATCGCGTGAGTCCTGGTCGCCGGACTCGCGCACGAGCTCGCCGATGCCGTCGATGACGAGAACGGCGACCGTCGCGCTCGGGACGTGGTCGAGGACGTCGTCGCCGAGTGCCGTGCGCTGCGCCGCGGCGGCCGGCAGGAAGTCGGCCACGATCTCGGCGCGTTCGGCGGTTCGCCGGTCGACCGCCGCGCGACGCTCGACGAGACGGTCGAGCATGAGGTCGATGTTGCTCGCGAGCTCGACGTACTCCTCGGGGCTCTTCGGCGGGAGCTCTGCCTCGACGTCGGTCGACGCCGAGCCGCCGCGTACGGTGCGCAGCCGTGCGGCGATCATGCGGATCGGCGCGATGATGCGCTCCGACCATCGGACGGCGACGAAGGTGACGATCACGACGAAGAGCGCGATCGCGAACAGCATGTCGCGGGCGTAGTCCTCGACTGGGGCGTTGATCTCGTCGGACGCCACCTCGGCGACGGTCACCCAACCGAGGTCGCCGACCGTGACCGGCCACGGGGCGGCCAGCACCTCGACACCGCGGTAGTTCTCGGCCTCGATCGCTCCGTCGGCTTCGTCGGCGAGGTCGATGGAGGACTGCTCGATGGACTGCACGAGCGCCGTGGTGCCCGTTCCCTCGATGCGCCGCCGCTCGGCCGGTGTGAGATCGCCGGGAACCGGCTCGGCGGGCACCCGCGTGAAGTCGCGCGGCGATTCCCGGAAGGCTCGCGTGGTGGTGCGGAGCGTGCCGTCGGGTCCGACGAGATAGGTGTCACCGGTCTCGCCGAAACCGGCCCACTCTCCGTTGCCGGACATGATCGTGTCGAACGGCTCGACCGAGAGCGAGACGGCGAGGTAGCCGACCACACCGCCGGACGCGCCGCGCACGGCGTTGGCGATGAACATCCGGGGTGCGTCGGCGACCGGCGGGTACGCCGCGAAGTCGATCATCGCCGCCGGGGCGTCGGGGTCGTCGGCGACCCGGTCGATGAGCGCCGACAGCGAGCTCCCGCTCAACGGGCCGACCTCGAGACTCGTGGCGAAGTCCGTGCGCTTGCTCACCGTGTACACGATCGTCTGGCCGCGGGCGTCGATGAGGAAGAGGTCGTCGTAGCCGGCGCTCGCCGCGATGCCCGCGTACACGTTGTGCATCCGGGCGTGGATGGCCGAGTAGTCCGAGCCGTCGCCGGCATCGACGACCAGCGACGGGGTGATCGGAGGATCGCCCTCCTCTGTCTCCTCGGGGATCGTGTAGCGCCCCTGGAGCTTGACCGCCCCGGCCTGCTCGGGAATGATCTGACCGACCGAGCTGATGTCGCCGCGCACCGCCTCGATCGCGGGAACGAGTTCGGCGAGGTAGTACTCGGTGAGCTGTTCGTTCTCGGTCGTCGTCGCCGGTTCGGCCGCGATCGCGGCATACGCGTCGCCCAGCTCGGTGATCAGCTCGGCCGTGCCCGGACTGCTCGCGAGGACGTCGACGTCACGGGCGTTCGAACCGAGGAAGACGTCCACGGTCGAGCTCCGGGCGGCGGCGGCCGACCGTAGTTGGTCCTGGACGATGCCGTCGGCGAGCTCGTTGCCTCGCCTCAGGCCGACTGCCGCGGTCACCGCTAGTGAGAGCAGGGTGACGAGCAGGGCGACCAGCGACAACCGCGTGGCGACCGACATGTTGCCGACGATCCGACGGCGACGTCGGCGAGCGACGTCGTCGGCATCATCGGTCTCCGAGTGTTCGATCATGGCAGTTGGATTGGTTCCGGTCTTGCGCACGGCGGCGGCGTCCGGTCGGTGCCGAATCCGTCCGCCGTAGCTCGGGTCACTGTAACCATCCGGCGGGTGTGCCGCGAAGATCGTGCGGCGTCCCGCCGTCGACCCGACACGCCCGACCGCACGAGACGGAGGAGCACGAGCGGACGATCGCGGGACGGAGCGGCACGACTCCGGGGGCTCGACCCGCCGGACGACCGATCGCGCGTCTGGCACGATGGGGGCATGCGCGATGCCACGGGTCGGCCGACGTGAGCGCGGCGCTCGCCGAGGCGGTCGTCGCCACCGCCGTCGCGATGGGCGAACGCGGCATCAACGCCGGCACCGCCGGGAACGTGTCGGTGCGCAGCGGTGACGGCATGCTGATCACCCCGTCGGCCGTGGAGTACACCGAGCTCGTACCTGCCGACATCGTGTCGATGCGAGCCGACACGAGGTGGCGATCGTCCAGCGACCGCCACCCGTCGTCGGAATGGCGGTTCCACCTCGACGTCTACGCGGCACGCCCCGACGTCGCGGCGATCGTCCACGCGCACCCGGTCAACGCCACCGCCGTCGCCGTCCACGGTCGCGGCATCGGCCCGTTCCACTACATGGTCGCCGTGGCCGGCGGCCACGACATCCGCTGCGCGCCGTATGCGACGTTCGGCACGGCCGAGCTGTCGGATCACGTCGTGCGCGCCCTCAGGGATCGTCGGGCCTGCCTGATCGCGCACCACGGCATCGTCGCCACCGGCGGCTCGCTCGCCGGCGCGCTCGCCCTCGCCGTCGAAGTGGAGACGCTCGCGTCCCAGTACCTCGCCGCTCTCGCGATCGGCCCGCCGCCCGAGCTGACACGTGAGCAGATGGACGAGGTGCTCGCGAAGATGCGGAGCCCGGGCGGCTACGGCAGCGACCCGTCGCCACGCGCGGCCTCGCCGACGGGAGGACGCTGACCGTGCAGCAGACGATCGCGTGGAGCGACGGCGCCATCGAGCTGATCGACCAGACCAGGCTCCCGGAGGCCGTCGTCACGCTGCGCATCGAGACGGTCGAGGACCTCGTCGCCGCGATCCAGCGCCTCTCGATCCGCGGCGCGCCTGCGTTGGGCGTCGCCGGCGGCTACGGCGTGGCGCTCGCGGCACGGCTGCACGACCCGGCGTCGGACGGGGCCGCCGACTTCCGGGCCGCCGTCCGACTCCTGCGAGCGGCGCGACCCACCGCGGTCAACCTGGCCGCGATGGTCGATCGCGTCAGCGCGATCGCCCGAAGCGGCGCCACCGCGGCACTCGACGAGGCCCACCGGATCAGGGACGAGGAGGTCGCTGCGTCGCACGCGATGGGCAACCGTGGTGCCGACCTGGTCACCGAGCTCGTCGGCGAGCGCCCGGTGCGGGTGATGACGATCTGCAACACCGGCGGCCTCGCGACCGTCGAGCGCGGCACGGCACTCGCCGTCGTCCAGACCCTGCACGAACGCGGCTCGCTCGCCGAGGCCCTCCCACTGGAGACCCGACCGCTGCTCCAGGGCAGCCGCTTGACCACGTGGGAGCTCGACCGGATCGGTGCGCCGCACCGGTTGATCGTCGACTCCGCCGGACCGTTCCTGCTCGCGCGCGGCGACGCCGACGCCGTGTTGATCGGCGCCGATCGCATCGCCGCCAACGGGGACACCGCCAACAAGATCGGCAGTCTGTCGCTCGCGCTCGCGGCTGCCCACGCCCGGGTGCCCTTCGTCGTCGTGGCGCCCGAGTCGACCGTCGACCCCGCCACATCGTCGGGCGCGGAGATCGAGATCGAGGATCGTGGCCGGGACGAGGTGATCTCGATCCGCGGCGTGTCGCTCGCCCCGCCGGACACCGAGGTGATCAACCCGGCCTTCGACGTCACACCGGCCGCGCTGATCACGGCGATCGTCACCGATCGTCGGACGATCCGCCTCGACCTCGGCGACCCGCCACCGGCGGGCTGAGGTCGGATCGCCGGCGCTGACGCTCGGTCCCGACGTCGTGGCCCGACCGGTCTACACTCCTGGTCGCCGGTCGCACCAGGCCGGCACGATTCGCGGAGGTATCCATGGCTCTCGGCCCCATCGAAGTGCTCGTCGTCGGCTTCCCCGGCAATCAGTTCAACGGCGAGATCCTGCCGGAGCTGGAACGTCTCGTCGAGACGGGGACGATCTCGATCGTCGACGGACTGCTCCTCCTCAAAGACGCCGACGGCGACGTCGAGTTCATCGAGTTCGGCGAGGACGACGCGAACCCCG